>DATART010000162.1:0-9166 GCA_036264035.1 Thermoanaerobaculia bacterium
CCAGGCCGCCGGCTCGAAAGCGTGTCAGATCGACGCCACGCGCGACGTGCTCGCGACGATCACGAAAGTGCCGTTGCGGGTCCACGAGGCTCGCACGTAGTTCACTCCCACCCCAGCATCTCGCGAATCTGCGCTCCCAGCGTCAAGGGGTCGAATGGTTTCGAGATGATGCCTCGAACGCCGAGCTGCATGAACTTCTGGCGGTCAGCCGGTTGGACCTTTGCGGTGAGGAAGATGACGGGAATCGTGACGCCTTGCTGCTGCAGTACACGAAGTGTGCTCGGGCCGTCCATGCCGGGCATCATCACGTCGAGGAGGATCGCGTCGGGCGCGGCGGAGAGCGCGAGCAGCATTCCGGACGCTCCGCCGTTCGCGCCGGTGACGTTCCACTCCTCCGTCACCTGAAGGCTGAGACGCGTAACTTCGCGGATGTCGTTGTCGTCGTCGATGACGAGAATTTGTTTAGGCGGCATGGGACGCTCTCGCAGTTCCAAGAAGACCGATCACATGCGCCTGGAAGTCGGTCGGGCTGCAGCGGCTCTTGGTGAGGAACTCGGTCGGTCCGAGACGCAATCGCGCCTGGTCGGCGCTTCCGAGATCGCGCGCTGAATAGACGAGGAGCGGGACGTAGCGGAGAAGGGGAAGTCTGCGCAGCGATTTGACGACCGCGAAACCGTCGACGTCGGGTAATCCTAGGTCGAGGACGATCATGCGTGGTTGTTCTTTTCGGCAAAGGCGGAGGGCATCGCACCCGCTGGCGGTATGAAACGTCCGCACGCCGAGGTTCTGCAGCGACGCCGTCATCACGCGAGCGAGATCGAGGTCGTCTTCGATCACGAGTACGGACGGTTCATTGTGCTCGGCCGCCGCGCCGGCCGCCGCCGAATTCATCGCCTCGACTTTTGCCAGTGGGATCGTGAACTGCACGCGCGTGCCGGCCGGCTCATTCTTCTCCGCCCAGATGCGGCCTCCGTGAGCGGTCACGATGCTCTGGCAGATCGCCAGGCCGAGGCCCGAACCGCCTTTCGCGCGGGAGTCGGAGGCGTCCACCTGATTGAAGCGTTGGAAAATCGACGTCAGTTGGTCGTCGGGGACGCCGCGCCCTTCGTCGGCAACGCAGAACGTGAATTCGGAGTCGCCGGCGATTCCGGACAGCGTCACCGTCGTATTGGCCGGCGAGAATTTGACCGCGTTGCCGATCAGATTCGTCAGCGTCTGGATGATGCGGTCCGTGTCGCCCCAGAGCATTCCGGCGAACGGCTCGGCGACGACGCGGATCTCTGCGTCATCGGCCATCGACTGCAGACCTTCGCGTGCCTGATCGAGGACCCTCTGTGCGTCGACGACGCCGCGCCGCAGTTCGACTTTTCCCGACTCCATGCGCTCGAGGTCGAGGATGTCGTTGATCAGCCGCACGAGCCGATCGGTATTGGCGACGGCGATCTCCAGCATGCGCCGCCCCTTCTCGGCAACTGTTCCGAGAAGGCCGCTGCCGAGCAGACCGAGCGCGCCGCGGATGGAGGTGAGCGGTGTACGCAGCTCGTGGCTGACGGTGGAGACGAACTCGCTTTTGAGCTTTTCGATGGCGCGGCGTTCGGTGATGTCGCGGAAGACGACCACGGCACCAATGTGGTCCCCGGCCTCATCGAGCATTGGGGTAGACGAGTATTCGACGGGAAAGCTGGTGCCGTCACCGCGCCAGAACGTCTCTTCGACCATTCCGATCGGGGCGCCGCCGCGCATCGTGATCGTGTTCGCGCAATCCTCTTCCGGAAATGGCGTACCGTCGGCGTGCGAATGATGAATGGCCTCGTGAATCGTTCTTCCGTCGAAGTCTTCCATCCTCATTCCCAGCATGCGAACCGCGGAGGGGTTGGCGAATGCAGGGCGGTTGTCGAGTCCAATCCCGAGGATGCCATCGGTCGCGTTGTTGAGAATGAGCGCGCTCTCCCGCGCCAGTTGCGCACTTCGCGCGGCCTCTTTTTCGGCCGCGTTCTTCGCGATCAGCAGCTCTTCGTTCGCGGCGGTCAGCTCCGCGGTGCGCTGCGCGACGGTGGTTTCGAGCTGCGTTTGATACTCGACGAGCTTGTGGTCGCGTTGCTCGAGGTCGGCCAGCATGCTGTTGAAACCGGCGACGAGATTGCCGACCTCGTCGCCGTCCTTGAGTTCCGTGTGGCGGGCGCGAACGCTGAAGGTCTTCTCCTCGGACACGAGGGCGGCCACGCGGGCCAGCTCGACGATCGGCCTGGAGATGCGGCGCTGCAGGCGCGCGGCCAGCACATAGGCAGTCAGCAGCGAGATGAGGAGGATGCCGGCGGCGATCTCGCCGTATTGTTTCAGCCGCGAATTGCGGTCGCGCATGTCGCAGACGACGTAGAGCGTGCCCACGCGCTGATGATTGAGAACGATCGGGCTGCCGAGACAGTAGCGGTTCGGGCCGATATGAAAGCCGTCGCCCTTCGGAATGGAGGCAATCCCGGGGGATCCGGCGGCGTGATATTGCGCGAAGACCATTCCCTCTTTCGTGTAGATCACCGCAGCAACCATGGAGGGCTTCGAACTCAGTGTTCTCAGAATTGCGGCCGCTTCCTGCCGGTCACCGCTGACGAGCGCCTGTAAGCTATGGGAGCTGATCATCCGCGAAACCGTGATGAGATCAGCGGTCATTCGCTCGTGAAGGTTGTACAGACCCGAGGCGATGAATCCGAACGAGGCCAGCAGCGCCACGATCGTGCTGATCAGCATGATGATTCCGGTCAGTCGTCCGCGGACCGAGTGCGTTGGTTTGATCGCCATCGTTGATTGCCCTCTTTGCCTGTAAGTGCGTCGACCGGTCGAAAAAATACGCCGTGCCCGACGTATTTTTCTGAAGCGGGAAAGCACTCATGGGACAGCGCGCCACGTTGGCGACGCAATTCGATTGAGGAGCAGCCAGTGCAATGCTTGACCGCGGCGAGATTCGAGGATCAGTTGAACCACTTGTTGATCGCCGGTGAGGCTCGGCGCCGGATTGACGACGCGCAGCCCGTGCGCCTGGCGCCGCCGGGGCGCGAGTTGACGTGTACGCACGACCTGGAGGGCCGCATTCTCGCCGTCAATGATGCGGCTTGCGAGGTGCTCGGCGCGCCCGCGCAGCAGTTGGTCGGAATCAGCATCCGCGACGTGCTGCCGACCGAGGAGCGGTGCGCGTTCGACGACTATGTCGAGAGGCTGCTGCGCGACGGCGTTGCGGCCGGCTTGATGAAGATTGCCACCGCCGGCGGCCTCCGTGTCTGGGAGTACTGCAACACGCTCGAAACGAACGACGGATCGGCCCCCGTCGTGCACGGTTCGGCCCGCGACGTGACCGACCGGGAGGCGGACTTCCTCCAGGTCCGCCGCAGCGAGGACTACTTTCGTTCCATCATCGAAAATGCATCCGACATCATCATCATCGTCGGGCGCGACGGCCGGATTCGTTATGCGAGTCCGTCCGTCGAGCGCCTCCTGGGCTACAAGCGGAAGGTTCTTGCGGGCGTTGCGGCGATCGATCTCGTGCATCCGGATGACAGGGCCACGGCGGCTGCCTTCATGCGGACGCAGCTCGGCGATCCGCGCGCGATCCGGACCATTGAACTGCGCGCACGTCATCAGGACGAGACGTGGCGATCCTTCGAGGTCGTAGCCACGAATCTCGTGAGCAGCGATCAAACGGCGGCGGTCGTGGTCAATGCGCGCGACATCACCGAGCGGAAGCTCCTAGAAGCGCAACTGGTCCAGGCGAACCGGCTCGGCGGCCTCGGACGTCTCGCCGCCACGGTCGCGCATGAATTCAACAATGTGCTGATGGGCATGCAGCCGTTTGCGGAACTGATGCAGCGTCCCGACGCCACCGCCGAGATCATTGCCAAAGGTACGTGGCACATCGGCAACTCGATTCAGCGCGGCCGGCGCATCGTTCTGGACATCCTTCGCTTTTCGCAGCCGCACGTGCCGGTGACTGACAGCATCGATGTCGGTGTGTGGTGGGAGAGTTTTGCGCCTGAGGCCGAGGCGGTGCTCGGCAATATGGTCACGATCGACGCCGCGATTGCGAAGGAAGTGCTGTACGTCATCGCCGACCGCAGCCAGATGGGGCAGGTCATCGCCAACCTCGTCGCCAACGCGCGCGACGCGATGCAGGGCCGCGGAACGCTGACCGTGTCCGCGAATGCGTTATCCGCGAACGCGCGATTTGCGTTCGGAGCGATTCCTCATCCCGACCGGTTCGTGCAGATTACGGTTCGCGACACCGGATGCGGCATGCCGGCCGAGGTGATGGACCGCATCTTCGAGCCGCTCTTCACGACCCGTCAGAGCGGCGGTACCGGCCTCGGGCTCGCCGTCGCGCACCAGGTGATGACGCAGCACGGCGGCTACATCTTCGTCGAGAGCGAGGAAGGCCGGGGCAGCGCGTTCCACATTTTCCTGCCGACGGCGCCGCCTCCTCAGATTGCCGAAGCCGTGATCGCCAATGCCCGCAAGCCAGCCGCGAAGAAGCTACTGATCATCGACGACGAGACGGCGATCTCCGACGGCATCGCTGCGCTGCTCGCGCAGGACGGCATCACCGTCGAGGCGATTTCGACGGGACTTCAGGTGAAACGCGCGATCGCCGCGTTTCAGCCGGACGTCGTCCTTCTTGACTTCGGCCTACCTGATCTTGACGGCAGCGAAGTCTACACGCTCATTCGCGAGGTCGAGCCGAACCTGCCGGTGATCTTCGCCACTGGTCACGGCGATCGCCGCCTTCTTCACGACGGTCTTGATGATCCGCGAACGCGATTTCTTCAGAAGCCGTTCGAGATCGGCGACCTCACCGCGATGATGTTGGCCCTGGAGAGCGAGGTTTCGCGATGAGAAACGACCGCCCCAGGCGCGCGCTCGTGATCGACGACGACGACCATATCCGCGAACTGCTGCAGGCACTGCTCGAAACCGCCGGCTTCGAAGTCGCCATGATGCGCGACGGCATCGATGCGGTCGATCTGAAAGAGTCGGACTATGCCGTGATCCTGCTCGACATGAAGATGCCGATCTTCGACGGCGCGCGTTTGACCGACTACTGGAAGCTTACCAATCCCGCCCTCCTGCGACGCGTCATTCTGCTCACCGGCTATTCGCGGCTGTCGTCCGATCGCGACTTCGGTACGTTCGCTGTCATCGCCAAACCGTTCGAATACCGCGAGCTGTTAGAGGCCGTCGATGCGTGCGTCCGACATGAAGCAGCGGTCCCCAGCGGCCGTTGAGGTGTCCGGATTTCGACCACTTCCGGGATTCCGGCCGCGTCCGCATCGCCGATTGATGATCTAAGCCATTGAACCGTCAATGCTTATCATCCTGATGGCCCCGGCATGCCGAATGCTCCAGTCCGTCAGTGGAGAGTTTGCTTATGGCGGGACGAGTGCTGATTGTGGATGACGAGGAAACGATCGTAGAAGGTCTGCTTTGCCTGCTTCAATGCGAAGCGATCGAGGGACGCGGTGCGTTTGATCGGGCCGGCGCGGAGTCGCTGATGGAGAAAGCCTTTTACTCCGTCATCGTGGCCGACCTGCGGCTGCATACCGACGCGGAGGGCTTGGAGCTGCTCGACGCGATCCGGCGCATCAGCCCGCGCTCGCGCGTCCTCACGCTCACGGGCTTCGCCACGCTGGATCTCGAAAATGAAGTGCTCCGCCGCGGCTCGACGAAAGTGATGCGGAAACCGGCCTCGGCGGAACAAATCCTCAGCGCCATCGCTGACCTGCTGGCCGAGGTCGAGAAACTGGCCGCGGCACAAGAGACGCTCGACCTCGAGCAACTCCACCTCGGCATGCGCAGACTGCTGCACTCGATCCCGCGCAAACGCTACGGACTGAGCGCGGACGAGGCGGAGGAGGTCGTACAACAGGCGTGGCTGCTCTTCCTCGAAAAGCGCGATTTGATTCGGACCGCGCGGCCGTGGCTGATCGGCACCGTCGCCAATCTCTGCAAACGCCAGATCGGCGCGTCGATGCGGCGCCGCGAGTCATTCGTCGACCATGACGTGCTCGCCGAACTCGCGGATACGAATGGCGTTTCGTTTGACGATAACATCGCGCTACACCAGGCGCTTGATTCGCTGAGCGAAGAGTCGCGCACCCTCTGCATCCTCATCGCGATCAAAGGCTACGCATACGAAGAAGTCAGCGCGATGACGGGATTGCCTCTCGGCTCGATCGGCCCCATGTACCTCCGCGCAAAATCAAAAATGCGGCTGGCAATGGCAGCGTAGCTGTCCGCGCCCTTGTTAAGCTGCGCGGATGTCGCGAACGCGAGCCCTGCTCCTCACCGGCCTGGCCGAGTTGCTGGGGATGTCGCTCTGGTTCACCGCGTCCGCCGTCGCGCCAAAGATCGCATCCGAATGGCACCTCACCGCGGCGACGACGTCGTGGCTGACACTCGCGGTGCAACTCGGATTCGTTGCTGGAACGCTGATCAGCGCGATCACCAATCTGCCGGATGTGATGAGCGTGAGGCGGCTCTTCGCGGTGTCGGCGCTGGCGGGCGCGATCACGAACGCGCTCTTTGCCGCGTTCGCGCACGACGCCGCCACCGCCATCGCACTGCGCTTCCTCACCGGCGTTTGTCTGGCCGGCGTCTATCCGCCGGGGATGAAGATCATCGCCACCTGGTTCCGCGAAGGACGCGGCTTCGCGCTCGGCGTCCTCGTCGGCGCGCTGACGCTCGGCAAGGCGTCGCCGTATCTCGTGAACGCGATCGGGTCGCAGAACTGGCGGATCAACGTCGCCGTCGCGTCGGTGCTCGCGGTCCTCGGCGGCGCGATCGTCTTCGCATTCGTGCACGACGGACCCTTCGCGCTGCCGAATCAGCCATTCGACCTCGGTCAGGCGACTGACATCGTCCGCAACCGCGCGGTGAGATTGGCGAACTTCGGCTACTTCGGACATATGTGGGAGTTGTACGCGATGTGGACGTGGATCCCGGTGATGCTTCGCGCGAGCATGGCGCCGCGGCTGGCCGAGGTCGGATCGTTCATCGTGATCGGCAGCGGAGCCGTCGGATGCGTGATCGCCGGACGTTACGCCGACCGCCTCGGCCGCACGGTTGTCGCCTCGGCGGCGATGATCGCCAGCGGCGCATGCTCGATCACCATCGGCTTCCTATTCGGCGGCTCGCCGATTGCGCTCCTGTTTGTCGCCGCGATCTGGGGCGCGACCGTCGTCGCCGACTCCGCGCAATTCTCCGCGTGCGTCACTGAACTTTCCGATCCGCGCTACATCGGCACCGCGCTCACGCTGCAGACATGTATCGGATTTCTGATCACGACCGCGTCGATCAGCCTGATGCCGATGGTCGAACACGCCGTGACCTGGCGCTGGGCCTTCGCCGTCCTCGCTCCCGGTCCCATCCTCGGCACCGTCGCCATGCTCCGCCTGCGCAAACTCCCCGAGGCGAAGAGGATCGCGCAGGGGAGAGGGTGACTGCGTCTAGAATTGCCCGATCCGGTCAATCAGGAGGACTTCATGAGACGAATGGTCATCGCCATGGTCTGTGCCGTAGTTCTCATCTCCGCCACGCGCCGCCTCGAGGCGCAGGACGCCTTTGCCGGCGCCTGGCGCGGCGGCACCGATCCGTACTACCTGTGGGTAGGCTCCAATTGGACTGACTTCAAAGCCAAGTGGAACGAGCTCAACGCGCAGAACCGTCGCCTCGTCGATCTGGAAATCTACAACCAGGGCGGCCAGCAGAAGTTCATGGGCGTCTGGCGCGGCGGCACCGACGCCTACTACCTTTGGGTCGGCGTCAGCTGGAACGACTTCAAGGCCAAGTGGGAAGAGCTGAACAAGCAGAACCTGCGGCTCACGGTCGTTCGGACCTACGTCGAAGGCGGAACACGAAAATACGCCGGTGTCTGGCGGGGCGGGAGCGACGCCTACTATCTCTGGGCCGGCGTCGACTGGAACAGTTTCAAGGCAAAGTGGGAGGAGCTGAACAGCCAGAACCTGCGCCTGGTCGACATCGAGACCTACGTCGAAGGCGGCAGCCGCAAGTACATCGGCGTCTGGCGCAGCGGCAGCGACGCGCACTACCTCTGGGCTGGCGTCGACTGGAACAGCTTCAAGGCCAAGTGGGAGTAGCTGGCGAAACAGAATCTCCGGCTCACCGTCCTCCGCACGTACGAAGAAGGCGGCCAGCGCAAGTACACCGGCGTGTGGCGTGCCGGCACCGACGCCTACTATCTCTGGGTCGGTGCCGACTACGAGAGCTTCACCTCGAAATGGCACGAACTGGCCGGCCAGAATCTCCGCCTCGTCAGCGTCGCCACCTATCCCGGTTGCGGCGAATGCGCGAACCACGTCGTCGCGGCGGGTGCGTACAACTACGGCATCACCGGTCACGACACCGTCTACCACTGGCCGGTCGACGTCGACGGCGCGAACAAATGGGTGCGTCTCTCCGCGCTCGAATTCTCCGGAGCACCGTTCACGCTTCCGTTCTCCAACCCGAGCGTGAAGCGATGGAACGGATGGCTGTACAGTCCGGGATCATGGCATCACGCAGTCGACTACGCGATCGATCTCAATCAGTCATTCCAGGTCAAAGCCGCCGCGGCGGGGAAAGTGATTTTCATCGGCTGGGATAACTGGTCAGGCAACACCGTCGTGATCAGCCACAACTTCGGCGGAAAGATCGACGCCTTCCGCACGATCTACATGCACATGAGAAACGGCCCGTCGGGCGATTGCGCGAAGGGGTGGTCGAACACCGTGCCCTCGCTGAACGGCGACGCGCTGACGAACTATAAGGGACACCTCAATGCCACCGGCTGCCCATCGAACGCGGCCAACCGCAATCCGACGGCAGCGAACTGGGGGACGAACGCGCAGACCATCGCCGTCGCGGTCGGCCAGCAGGTCACGGCCGGTCAGGTTCTCGGATGGGCGGGCGATACCGGTCCGGGCGGCAACGGCAGCAACAACGCTACGACCAACACCCATTTGCACATCTTCTTCACGGTCAAAGACCCTTCCAACCATCAGTTCTACTTTTTCGACCCTTACGGAATCTACGGCTATCCCAGTTGCTATCCAGCCGCGACCACCGGAGCTACCGGCGGCGTCTGCGCGCGTTACCCGATTGCGTGGAAAGGAGGGTCGCCGCAGTA
>DATART010000093.1:0-2743 GCA_036264035.1 Thermoanaerobaculia bacterium
AACGCTGAGTCGCCGACCGACCGCATGGTGCGCGACCCGCAGATGATCGTCTGCGCGATCTTGTGGGCGGCCATCTCGATCACCGTCCTTTACCTGGCGTCGTGATGTCGCGCACTGGTCTCGCCAACGCCGCGTTCGTGCTGATCCTCGCGGCCTTCGCGTTCCTGCATCTGCACCGCATGGCGTCGATCTCGCCGACGTGGGACGAAGGGACGGACATCGCCATCACGCAATGCCTGGCCAGGACGCACAATCCGTTCGCCTGCCTCGACGACATTTCACAGACGCGGCTGCCGTACTTCATCCACGCGCTGGTTCCGCCTGCGATCAAAGCTCAAGACGCGATCAGTTTCATCGCCAGCGCGCTAACGCTGCTGATGCTTTATGCGTTCGCGCGCCGCGAATTCGGCCTCGGCGTGGCGACGCTGACGGCCGCGTTGTACGTTACATCGCCGCAGATCCTGGCATCCGGGCGGATGCTGATGACGCACGCGAACGCGCTGTTCATGTTTTTTACGACGGCGTCGTTCATCGCGTTTTATTACTTCGTGCGCGGTCGATTGCCCGGGCCGCCCACCCGCACAGACAAGAGTGTCTGTGCCACACCAGCCGGCGTTTCTGCCACAACTTCAAAATCTACCGCGGAGCGGTGTGGCACAGACACTCTTGTCTGTGCTTTGGACATACCAAACGCCGGGAATCGCAAGGCGCTGATCCTCAGCGCCGTCGCTTTCGGCCTGGCAACCTCCTGCTCGATCCTCGGCGTCTTCAACGGCATCGTCATCGGCTTCTTCTACGCGATGACGCGGCGATATGCCTGGCGGGATCTGCTCTTCATCCCCATCGCGATCGCCACGTTCTTCGCCACGTCGATCATCTATCTGAAGCCCGCCCTGCTCGCGAAACTGATCCGCGCCTGCACGCTCCCCAATCCCTATCCTTTCTGGAACTACCTGAACCTCGGAACGCCGCATGCGCCCTGGTACTTTTCGCTGGTCGTCTTCGTGATCAAGATCGGACCGTGGTGGCTCGCTCTCGCCGCCGCCTGCTACGCGACGACGCTTCACCGACCGCGCCGCCTGCAGACGACGTTTCTCGCGTCATTCGCGATCGCGCTGCTCATCAACTTCGCGCTGAAGGGCTTCGTCTTCCGCTATGACGCGCCGCACCACCAGGTGCAGTTCTATCCGCTGGTCTGCCTCGGACTGGCCGCGGTGATCGTCGAACATCGCATGACGAAGCCGCTGATCGCAGCGATCGTTTTGTGCTTCGCGATCCAGCTCTACGACGTGATCCGCTTCTTCCCGAACTACCTCTTCTACGGCGCGCAGTACGGCGACCGTTTCATCGGCGAGTTCTACGGACCGGCTGTGATGCACGGACAGGATCGAGGTCCCGTCAATGCGTATATCGACACGCTCCTCGCGCGCGATCCGAACGTGCGGATTCTGGTCGCTGACAACAACGCGCTCGAGCGTCCGGAGGCGAATTTCGTTCCGTTCACCAGACGCGATCCTGCCGTTCGCTACGAGTACGCGTTCGTCGATCGGCTATACGCGGTTCACTTCCGATTTCCGGAACGGGATGCATACAACGCATACATTGCCGCGCGTTACGTCGAGGATTACACGTACTATTTTCCGACGCACAAGTGGATGTATCGGGTGATGAAGCTGTCATTAGGCGAAGGAAGCTTGGACGGCGCTCGCGAAACGTTGACGTACCGCGGGACTGTCGCCGGATGGCGACACGGAGGGTAGCCGGTGGTCGCGCGCGAAGCGTGAGACCACCGGTCAATGTCCGCGCGTAGAGGGACCGACCCCGGAGGGTGTCGCGGATCAAATACCAAGCGGCGTGAATTCCCTCCGTCCGGTGGTCTCGCGCTTTGCGCGCGACCACCGGCTACCGTACGTGACGCCATCCGGCGTCGAAAATCATTTGGGAACTAAACCACGTACGCAACCGCGAACCCGACCTGCGCGGCCATCATCATCAAATACATATGCCGCCACGACGGATGGTTTTCCGTCGCGGTCAGCTCGTCGGGATTGCGGACGATCAGCCAGACGGTGTACGCGCCCCATGCCGCGAGCGCGATGCCGAGAATCGTCAGAAGCCTGCCGTTGCCGGTGAGGATGTGCGTGGCGGCGCCGAGCGGCATCAGCAGCCAGGGGAAGATGAAGAACGGCGCGATCATCCAGGCGGCGCGCTTGACTCCGAAGGCGATCGGCAGCGTGCGGCAGCCGCCGGCGCGGTCGCCTTCGATGTCGCTGAAATCCTTCGTCGATGCCGCGCCGAGGAGGAAGAACATGAAGACAGAGCCGATGAACCACGGTTCAATCGTTGACGCTGTCGCCACCATCGTCCATCCGGCGACTTTCAGCAGGCAGCCGCGCGGGATGGCGATGGTGAGGTTCGCGCCGATCGGATGCGCTTTCGTACGGCCGAGCGCCGGCACGGAGTACACGAACGTCGAGACAAACGCGATCAGATAGATGGCGATGCACTCGTGCCACGGCAGCGGCGCGAAGAATTTCGCGCGCCAGGTGGTGTACGGATAGACGACCACGAGCCACGTCGGCACGAGGCCGAGGGCGTACATGATCCAGGTGAAGATCCAGGCGCCTTTTTTCGAAACCTCGCCGGTTACCAGCGGGCGCTTCGGCTTGTTGATGCGGTCGATCTCGAGGTCGTAGATCTGGTTCAGCGAATTGTTGGCCGCGTTCAGAAACGACGCGCAGAG
>DATART010000114.1:0-4596 GCA_036264035.1 Thermoanaerobaculia bacterium
GCGATCGCAAGCAACATGCGGCGCGGTTGGGCGCTCGCGTAAGCCAAAATCACGCGAAACTTCCTCTTCGAGCATCGATCCGCGTGAAACGGCGAGGTTCGAGCCATCGAGCCCACACTTCTGGCAATCGTTCGCGCCAGCGGTCCATCAACCTACAGTCCCCTGACCACGGCCTAAACCCGATTGCCTCACAGCCTCTCAGGATGACAGAACCGCCCCCCGCACGGAGGGGCGGTTCACAACGTCTAGCGTGAGCTGTTGTGTGCTTGCGACTTCGCAACCCACGTCTTGAAGGTTTCGGCGGGAACACTGCCGGAAATCGAGACGGAGCTGTCGGTGCGGCTGACGGTGAACTTGCGCAGAACCGAGACGAGATCGGGCGACTGATCCTGAACCGCGAGGCGCATCGCGGAGAGCGCGCCGCGGAGCGTGTCTTCGACGAGGCCGAGCGTTTCGGAGTCGCTGGAGAGACCAATCGCGCTGAGCTTGAGCGAGTCTCCCGTATCGGTCGCCCAGATCGCGACGGTCGACACATTTTTCAGTGCCGCGCCGATCGCCTGCGACTGCGTGCCGCCGCCAAGTTTCGGAGCGCCGGTGATGCGCTGGGCGCGCGGCACGTCGACGAGCACGAACGCGGTGGCGTGCGCATCGACGCGCGCCATGTCGCGTCCGAGTCCGGTCGTCGTGGCGAACGTCGTGCCGCCGCTAGCGCGGCTGGCCAGGGCTTCGACCACGGCTGCCTCGCTGCCGACCAGCGCCAGGTGCGCGTCGGGAAATGCCACCACGCCTTGATGCGTGTCGCCGCTCTTCTTCGGCATCAGGAAGTACGCACCGTGTGCCGAGGCCTTCTTTGTCGCGCCGCGTGAGACGAGCGCGCTCGTCAGGCGGTCGACGTTGAAGCGTCCGTCGGCGGCGATGAGGAAATCGGCGTCGCTGCCGAGGTTCGTGCGCGGTGAGGTCGCAAAGACGACGACGTCGATGTCCTTCGTCGGCTGAAGACCGGAGTCGCGGAGGAACGCCATAGCGTCATCGTCGTTGCTGATGTGCGCGGTCTGCGCGAAGAGCGCCGCGGAGAGCGGGCTGCTGCGCATATCCGCGAGACGGACGACGCCGACGGAGACGGCATCGTTCGGGATGAGCGACATTGCGTCGTTTTTTGCGAACGCGGCCGGCGCGAGCGCCAGAGCCAGAATCGCTACTGCCAGGAACTGCCTTTTCATTTAGAACTCCTTTCGTTGGAACAACCAGGAAGCAAGAGTGATACAGACAACGCCGAAGATGGCCGTACTCCAGAATGGAGCCGCGGTGACTTTGATGATTTCGTTTTCAAACTGGTGGCCGCCGACGAACGCGACCACCGACGTCGCAAGCTCGGCCGTCTTGGGCATGATCCAGTAGAGCGTCCTGATGGCCATGGCCTGCCACTCTTTCGACAACGCCGCTTCGATCCGCGCGTGGCCAGCCAGCATCAGGCCGAAGAAGAAGATGCCGTAAGTAGCCATGATGGAGACGGCCGTCGACGAGGTGATGACACCGATCATGAACGCGAACGCCAGCAGAACCGCGATCAGGAACAGGATCACGCCTCCGGCGAGGAAGAAGCGCGGATGGAAAACGTGCGTCTTCCACGCCACGATCAACCAGATGGAGCCGATCAAATAGATGATGTTGCTGGCGGCGAGGATCAGCCCGGCCACGTAGCGCGAGAGGATCAGCTTCAGCCGCGACACTGGCCGCGAAAGGTAGAGATCGATCGTCCCCTTCTCCTGCATGCGCGGCACAAGATGCGCCGTGGCGAAGATCGCCAGGAAGGTGCAGAGAACGTAGAGGATGCCGGAGAAGCCCGATTCGAAACCCATGACCAGCTTCTCGATCGACATCGTTCCGCTGACTTCGACCTGCTTGCCGAACAGTTTCGCGCCGGCCAGCGCGCCGTCGACGATGTCGAGGTTGATGGCCGAGGCAAAGATCAGGATGAAAATCGTGGAGAGAAAAAAGTAGGCGACCAGCGTCCAGCGCGCGGCGGCTTCGCGCATCACATCTTCGATATTCGCCATCAGGACTTTCATAGCAACGCTCCTTCGGACGCTTGCCCGCCTGGGTCGACGGCGCGGACGAGATCGACGAAGACGTCTTCGAGCGTCGAGCGCACCGGCGAGAGCTCGGCGAGCATTCCACCGCTGGCGCGGAGCTTGTCGACCAGCGCGTTGAGATGCGAGACGTCGTCGACGGTCAGCAGCATGTGGCCGTTGACGCGCTGTACGCCGGCGCCGCTTTCGCGGAAGGCACCGATGAGCGCGTCATCAACCGGCGCGGCGGGAACGAGTTTGTACTGCGTGGCGCGGCGCGTCAGCTCTTCGATGCTGCCGGCCGCGGCGACTTTCCCGCTGCGAAGAACGGCCACACGATCGCACGTCAGCTCGATCTCGGACAGGAGATGCGAATTCAGCAGCACGGCCGTTCCGTTCGCGGCCGCTTCGGCGCGGAGGATGTCGCGAATCTCGCGGCGGCCGACCGGATCGACGCCGTCAGTCGGCTCGTCGAGCAGCAGCACGTGCGGGGAGTGCAGCAGCGCGATGGCGATGCCGAGACGTTGCGTCATCCCCTTCGAGTACTTCTTGACGCGGACGTCGATCCATTGCGCGATGCGCAGCTTCTCCAGCAGTTCGAGCGAACGGCTCTTGATCGCGGCGTCGTCCATGCCGGACATCTTTCCGAAGATGGCCAGGGTCTGCCGCGCCGTGAGATAGCCGGGGATCTTGTGGCCCTCGGGGAGGTAGCCGACGCGGCGGCGGCTCTCGGGATCACCCGCCGGCAGTCCGCTGATGCGCGCTTCGCCGGCGGTGGCGCGGGTGAGGTCGAGCAGGATCTTGACGGCCGTCGTTTTGCCGGCGCCGTTCGGACCGAGAAGGCCGAACAGCTCGCCTTCGCGAACGCTGAAGTCGATGCCGTCCAGCGCGGTGATCCGCGAACGTCCGACCGACGACCGATACTGTTTTTTGAGGCCTGAAACCTCGATGACGGTCTGACTCATGGCACCTCTTTACGGTGTAAAGCCGTTCGGGTTGCGCAGAATGCCTTCCGCGACTGACGGGTTCTGTATCATCGCCCGACTCTCGAAATGTCTGACCGTGCAGTTTTCTTCGATCCGACCCATCGCCGCTGGTGGTGGGTGAAGCGCCTCGGCACACTGCTGGGACTGTTCGCCGTGGTCACGATCAGCGCCTGGCTGGTGAGCCTTTTCACGGCGCCGCTGCTGCCGGGTGTGCCGGGAATCACAAGCGCCATCGTCCGTTCGCTGCGGCTGCCGCATCATCAGGCGAGGAAGGCGCAGTTTCTACTTGCGCGTGAACAGCGCAAGCTGCTCACCGCCATCGCGCAGGATGAAAAAGCGCGCAAAGTGCGCGAGGCGAAGGGTCCCATTCGCACCACCGACGGTATCGTCGCGGCCTTTTACGCGCCGTGGCAGGAAACCGGGATGCACTCGCTCGAGGCGAATGCGCAATCGATGACGCATCTCTTGCCGGTCTGGGTCCATCTGTCCCCGGATGCGCGCCGTCTCGACTACCACGACTGGGATCCGGTGCTGACGCCGCACAACATCGACGTCGTCAAGATCGCGCGTTCGAACAACCTCAATATCGTGCCGGTGTTCAGCAACGCGGAACTCTCCAACACCGGCACGGGTCAGTTCGACCCGAAGCGCGTTCACGTGTTCCTGTCGAATCCGCATTTGCAGGAGCAAACGATCATGCTTCTACGCCAGTGGTGCATGAGGAACCAGTTCCAGGGGATCAACGTCGACTTCGAAAATGTGCCGGCCCAGGACTATCCCTCTTTCATCGACTTCCTGCGGCGGATGAAGGCGAACTTCGCTCCCGTGCATCTCATCGTCAGCGCTGACCTGGAGGCGACCCGGCCGCTCGATTGGCGCGCCGTATCGTCGATCTGCGATTTCGTGGTGGTCATGGCGTACGACGAGCACGGCGAGAACAGCCCCGAAGGCCCGATCGCCTCGATTGCGTGGTACCGCGCCGTCGTGCAGCGCGCGCTCATCAGCATTCCGCTTGAAAAGCTGGTGGTGGGCGTCGGTAACTACGCGTACGACTGGACGGAAGGCGGCGAATACGGCGAGCCTCTGACCTATCAGGGCGCGCTCATCCTGGCGCAGAATTTCCGGCAGGGCGAAAAGCCGGAAGACATCGTCGACTTCGATGACGAGTACTTGAATCCGACGTTCGATTACATCGATGACGAGCATAAGAACCATCACGTCTGGATGCTGGACGCCGTCACCGCGGCCAATCAGTGGCTGATCGCGTCGAACTACGGCTCGCGCGGCGTGGCCGTCTGGGTTCTCGGATCGGCCGACCCTTCGATCTGGACGTTCATCAAGCGCGGCCACATTCAGCAGCCACCAAACATGGTCGCTCTCAACAAGGTGGAGTTTCCGTACGACCTCGAGTTCGTAGGCGACGGCGAAATTGCGCACGTGGACAAAAACCCATCACCAGGAACGCGCTCAGTGGAGATCGATCCGCAAACCGGGATCGCGGTCGACGAGAGCTACCACAAGTTTCCGACGTCGTATGTCGT
>DATART010000132.1:0-2624 GCA_036264035.1 Thermoanaerobaculia bacterium
GCGATCGATGACCGGTGGTCGCTCGCTTCGCTCGGACCACCGGCTACCGTACGAGCCACCTCCGGTGGCTTCGTGCCGCTTCGCGGCGGCCCTGCAGCAATCCACACCGCGCGACGTCGGCTAATTTGGACACGTCTGGTCTGTGCCACACTGACTCTCGCCCGTAGCAGCAGTCGCGTTTACCGCGGAGCCGTGTGGCACAGACACTCTTGTCTGTGCGCCCTTTCGAATCCGCCCCGTCCTGATCCTTGGGAAGCTGAGCCCCTGCCGTATTGTTTTTGGAGGCTCCCAATGCTGCGCCGCATCCTCCTCGCCTCAATCCTCCTCGCCTCTGCGGCAAACGCGCAATTCGTTCCGCCTGTGCTCAAAGGCGTCAAAGGCGACGGTACGCCGCGGCAGACGAATGGGCCGATCCCCTTCCCTGCCGCCGATGAGAAGTGGCTGCTCGCGCGCTCGAAGCACTTTGTCTTCATCAGCAGCGCGGACGAAAAACGGACGCGTTCCGTCGCCGCGGAATTGGAGACGCTCGCCGCGGCACTGACGCAGGTCGACTCCACCTTCAGCGCGCCGAACGCCACGCCGACGCGCGTCATCCTCTTTACCCGCCGCCGCGAAAGCCGGCCGTACTTCGACATGCTGCTCAATCACCGCGACGCCAACGTCAGCGGCGTTTTCGTGTCGCAGCGCGAAGGCGGATCGATGCTCATCAACCAGGATTACGCCTGGCAGGGCGGAGACCGCGCGCCGCTGCACGAACTGGTGCACTACCTCATGCAGTCCGGCGACGCGCACGCGCCGCTCTGGCTCGAGGAAGGGATCGCCGAATACTTCAGCAACGCCACCATCCGCGCGCGCTCCATTTCCGCCGGTGAGCCGATGTCCAACCACATCTCCGTCCTTCGCCAGCGAGCGCATATTCCGCTGCCCGCGCTTTTCAAAGCCGATCGCGAGTCCGACATCTACAACGACGGCGTTGCGCAGTTGGTGTTCTACGCGGAGAGCTGGGCCATCGTCGATTGGCTCGTCCGCAGTTCCGGCCGCAACGGCGCCGATTTTTACGCCTTTGTGCACGACCTCTCGCACGGCGCGACCGTCGAATCCGCGCTGCGGACACACTATCACCGCGAGCTGCGCGACATCGACGCGGCCCTTTCGCGATACTCCTCGGCACAGCGAGCGGCGTGGGCGATCACGCTTGCCGTGCCGGCCACGGATACGAACGTCACCGTCGAGGCGCTCGATCGCGCCTCGACGCTTTACGATCTCGGCCACTTCCTCTCCGGCCTCGAGGAACTCGCCGCCGATGCCGAGCGTCACTATCGTGCCGCGCTCGACGTCAATCCGCGGCACGCGCGCGCCCTGGCCGGTCTCGGCATGCTGCGCGCGGCCGCCGCGAACTACGCGGAATCGACGGAGTTCTTCGAGAAGGCGGTCGCTGCCGATCCGAACGACGTTGAGGTCGCGCTGTCGTACGCCGAGGCGCTGATGCAGGATCAGATCGGCGCACTTGCGCAGAGCACGGAGACGACCGATGACGACGCCGTCCGATTCCGGAAGGCGCGCACGCTCGTGAAGCGCGCGCTCGAACATCGCGCCGATCCGGCCTTCCCGCTCGGACGCGCCCTCGGCGACCTCGGCACGACGTACAGCGTCGAGGATGACGTCATGCCCGCCATCGCCGCGCTCGAGGAGGCGGCGACGCTTCTCCCCGGCCGCACCGATTTCGCGCTCCACCTGCTTGCAATGTATCGACGTACGAACGATCGGGCCAAAGCCGACGCACTCTTCGCGCGCCTCGATGCGCTTCACAAACCGCAAGTAGCGTTCGCGGCAAGAGCCGCCATCGTTCGCGCCGAGCTCACGCGCGCGAACGCGCTCACGCACGACGGCCGCCTCGACGAAGCCGCGGCCGTCGTCCGCGAGCTTGCCGCGAACACCGCCGATCCCGTCGCCCGGCGCGACTACGAAAACAAGGCCGCGGAATTGACGCGGGTCGCAGCCCAGAATCACCAGATCGAGGCCTACAACAAAATCGTCGCGCAGGTGAACAACGGCAGCTATCACGAAGCGACCAAGGCGCTGGCGGAGTTCCTCACCACCGCCAGCGATCCCGACATCGTCCGCGACGCGAAGAAACTGCAGAAGCAGTTAGCCGAATATCGGCCGTAAGACCGCGACCGCGCCTTGCGTCGCGGCGAAATCTGCACGAATGCTCTTCGGTTCTGCAAAGCCGTGATGCGCGTGTGTGAGCTCCGCAACCTTCATCTCGTTACGTACGAGAACGGTATGCGCCTGCAGCAGAAGTTCGTGGAGCTGCGGCAGGAACAAGCGATTCCCGATCAGCTTCTGTTGCTCGAACATCCGCCCGTCATCACCCTCGGCCGCGGCGGCGACGTCCGCAATCTCCTCGCGCCCGCGGCTACGCTCGATGCGCAGCGCGTCCGATTTTTCGAGACCACGCGCGGCGGCGACATCACCTATCACGGTCCCGGCCAGCTGGTCGGCTACCCCATTCTCGATCTGCGCGACTGGAAGCGCGACGTGGGCGCCTACGTCCGCGCCGTCGAGCAGTGCATCATCGATACGCTGGGCGACTACGGCATCGAAGCCGGCCGCATCCCCAA
>DATART010000163.1:0-3954 GCA_036264035.1 Thermoanaerobaculia bacterium
GATCGGAATCATCCTCTGGTCCCTCGCCGTAAAAGCGTCCGGCACAAAAATCTTTCCAACGCCAACCGCAGTCGCGAAAGCAATCACGACCCTCGCAGAAAAAAGTCTCCTCTGGCGCTATATCGCCGACTCGCTCACGCGCGTCTTCGCCGGCTACTTCGCCGCCATCGCCATCGGCATCCCGCTCGGCTTTCTCCTCGGCTGGTACGGTCCGTTAGCAAAAGCCATAAACCCTCTGATCCAGATGCTCAGGCCGATCTCGCCGCTGGCCTGGATGCCGCTGGCCGTGATCTGGTTCGGCGTCAGCAACGCCGCGCCTATTTTTCTGATCTTCCTGGCGTCGCTCTTTCCGATCATCGTCGCGGCAATGAACGGCGTCCGGAACGTCCCGCCGATGTACCTCCAGGCCGGCCGCAACTTCGGACTGAGCACGCCGCAATTGATGCGGCGAGTCATGATCCCCGCCGTCCTGCCGCGAATCATCGTCGGCCTGCGCCTCGCCTTCGGCATTGCCTGGGTCGTGCTCGTCGCCGCCGAAATGATCGCCGTCGACTCCGGACTCGGCTACCTCATCATCGACGCCCGCAACGCCGGCAAACGCTACGATCTCGTCGTCGCCGGCATGCTGATGATTGGATTGATTGGATTGATGTTGGATACCGCGATTCGTAAAGTGGAAGTGTGGATTAGTGATTAGTTCCCTGGCTGTCGGCTGTCGGCTGTCGGCTGTCGGGGTTTGGCGCACGTTATCGGTTTTGACTTTCCCGACACCCGACGGCCGACACCCGACACCCAACTCACGAAAGGAGGCCCCAAATCCGAAAACTAACCCTCGCCATCACCGCCTGGGTACTCGCCATCACCGGCGCGCATTTCGCGCTCAACGTGAACTGGCAGGTGCTGATGAACGACCGGTTGCCGGAAGCGGACCGCAAGCTCAATGTCGCGTACATCCCCGTAACGTGACATCTCGCTTGCCCGGTCACCGACTACATTTCCGCCTACTCCCAGTCCGGACATCTCTTCATTCCGCGCATGTTTCAGGGCTTCCCTGAAATCAAAGAAGCGCTGATGTCCAACAGGATGCAGGCGGCGTTCATGGTCGCGCCGATGGCAATCGCCCTGCGGGCTCAGGGCGTTCCGGTGAAGATCGTTTACCTCGGCCACCGCTACGGATCGGCCGTGGTCGTCCGCAGCGACGGCCCTGTGCATCGTGTGTCCGATCTGCGCGGCCGCATCATTGCCATCCCCAGCCGCTTCTCCGACGAGCGACTGATCGTCTTCCGCGCGCTGGCCGCGAACGGGATGGACGCAAAGAAAGATGTGCGCATGGTCGAGATGGCGCCCCCCGACGTCGCCGGCGCGCTTGCCGCAAATGCGATCGACGCCTTCTCGATGGGCGAGCCGTATCCATCGCAAGTTGAGATGGCCGGCTTCGGCCGCGTCCTCTTCCACGCGCGGGAGTACTGGCCCGACTACATCTCCTGCGTCCTGGTCGTCCGCCAGGACATGATCGACAAGCGCCCCGATGCCGTGCAGACCCTCGTCGACGGCGTCGCAAGATCGGGACTCTGGCTCGACGAAAAGGAACGCGTGAAGCGGCACCGCCTCCACGCCGCCGATTTCGTCGGCCGCTTCTACTACCATCAGGATCCGAAACTCTTGCGGTGGGCACTCACCAATCCGATCGACCGCGTTCAGTACGAGCCGCTCTCGCCGCGCCGAGGGGACTTCGAAACGATCGTCAACCTGATGGTCCAGACCGGAGTCCTCGATCGCGCCATCCCGTTCGAAGAATTCGTCGACACCCGATTCGCCGAAGGCGCCCACGCCATGACGCCGTGGAAGTACGAAGCCGGCGACGCCCGCGCGCAATAGTCGACTATTCGATTGCGAAATCGCGTTTGATGAACCCCATCGACTTCGTCCCGGCGATCCGCAGCAGCACTTTCGCCGTGTATTTGCCGGGCGGCAATTCGAACGGTTCGCGCAGGGTGATGTAGCCGGTGTTGACGCGGGCCGGGCCGGTGAGGCTGATCCGTTTTGACTTGAAATCGACGGCGTCGCCGTGGGCGTCGAAGATGTACATGAGCACCTCAACGGCAGGCGAGGCGTCGACGAGTTGTGGGACGACCTCGGCGCGCGCGAAGCTCACAGCCACCTCGGCGCCGCCGTCGGCGAGCGTTACTGCCGACTGCAGCGACACGCCGGCTTGCGGGACGTCGTTGAGGATGACGTCGGCCAGTTGCAGCGAGTCGAGTGCCGTCGACTCGGAGGCGTATCCGAACCCTTCGCGATACGACACCTCGGAGCCGCGCGGCGCGCCGCTGACGTGCACAGTAATCCGTCCCTGTTTGCGGCTGCCCTGGCGAAATCCGAGGACGTACGCAACACGCTGCGCTTTCATCAGTGTGTCGACCGCTTCGACGAGATCGTTGCGGTTCGCGATCACGCGGCCGCCCGTGTCGCGCGCGAGCATGTAAAGCCCGTCATTTTCGAGGTCGGTGAATGTGTGACGCAGACCTTTGATGTCGACCGCATCGAGCGTGACGCCCGCGGAGAGAAAGGTCTGATGCATCGTTTTCACGAGGTTCAGGAGTTGCGACTCGATATTGGGCGGCCGGTTTTTCGCTTTGATGTCGGTAATCCGCGTTGAGTCAAACCCCTCGGTGAAAATCACCAGATGCTTTTGGCCTTCCAACGCGGAGAGTCGGGCCGCGACGTCGCCGAGGTCGTGGAGCTGCGTTTCGATCAGGCGGTTCTTCGGAACGGCGAGCATGTCCTGGTTGACCTGTCCGCCGCGCAGCGCGTCGGCCATCTCGCCGCCGACCATATCCGCGAGGCCTTCCTGCGAATCGGAAATCGTTTGGCCCTGCTCCATCGCCGACACCCATTGCGCGCGCTCCTGGCTGCCGAGCGAGAGACCGAGCGGGTCCTGCGCTTTGCCGCCGTGCAGCGTGTAGATGGCGTGCGTGACGGCCACGCGGTCGCTCAGGAACGGCGACAGAAAATGGACGCCGCGGCTGGTGGAGTAGGTGGCGACGGCGAAGAAATCCGTAGCGGCGTTCGAATGCGCCACGGCCTGTTCGGCAGCCTTCTGCGCGCGAACGAGCTTCGCCGGCGTCGCGAAGGTGATGTCGAAGAGCAGGAGGTAAAGTCGCCGCTCGCGCCGGGGACGTTCCACCGCTGCCTGCTGTTGCGCGCCCGGCACGGCGGCGAAATCGATGACGTCGAAATAGTCGATGGACTGCGGATGCCCGTCGACGAGCAGCGTGAACGAATCCTTCGTAAGTCCGCGCACCGGCTGGCCGTCGCTCGTGGTGACATAGACCGGCACCTGCACGACTTCGACGGTGACGTTGTCGCGGACTTGTGCGCCCGAGGTCAACGCCACCGCGGCGGCGAGCAGTAGAGCGACACGCCTCAACATCCGCGTTCCCACGTCCCGCTCTTGCCGCCGGACTTGCGCACGAGTTGCAGCGACTCGATGCTGATCCCTTTCTCGGCGCTCTTGCACATGTCGTAAATCGTGAGCGCTGCGACGGCACAGGCGGTCATCGCTTCCATTTCGACGCCCGTCTTTCCTTCGCAGCGGACGATGGAGCGGACTTCGATCGTGCCCGCGTTCGGATCGAGATCGAAGGTAATGTCGACGGAGCTGATGGCGAGCGGGTGGGCGAGGGGGATGAGGTTCGGCGTCTGTTTGGCAGCCAGCACGCCGGCCACTTTCGCGGTCGTGAGCACGTCGCCTTTCGGAAGCGCCTGTGCAATCAGTTTCTGCAGCGTATCCGACGACATCCGCACCGTCGCCAGAGCCACCGCTTCGCGCGAAGTGCTGCGCTTCGCGCCGACGTCGACCATGGAGATGCCGCCGGTGTCGTCGAGATGGGAAAAGTCGGTAGGCATGGGTTAGTAGATTAGTCGATTCGTGATCAGTAGATTAGGAGATGTGTT
>DATART010000254.1:0-7574 GCA_036264035.1 Thermoanaerobaculia bacterium
TGGGCACGGTGGTTCCCACGGGGGACAACTTCTTCGCCGCGCTGAACTCGGCGGTGTTTTCGGACGGCTCCTTCGTCTACGTACCCCCGGGCGTGCGCTGCCCCATGGAGCTGTCGACCTACTTCCGCATCAACTCCGCCGGCACGGGGCAGTTCGAGCGCACGCTGATCGTCGCCGACGAAGGCGCCACCGTCAGCTACCTGGAGGGCTGCACGGCGCCGATGCGCGACGAGAACCAGCTCCACGCCGCCGTCGTCGAGCTGGTCGCCCTCGACAACGCCTCGATCAAATATTCGACGGTGCAGAACTGGTATCCCGGCGACAAGGAAGGCCGTGGCGGCATCTACAACTTCGTCACCAAGCGCGGCAAGGCGTTCAAGAATGCGAAGCTGTCGTGGACGCAGGTGGAGACCGGCTCGGCGATCACCTGGAAGTATCCGAGCTGCATCCTGCAGGGCGACAACTCGATCGGCGAGTTCTATTCGGTCGCGCTCACGAACCATCGCCAGCAGGCCGATACCGGCACGAAGATGATTCACATGGGCAAGAACACGCGCTCGACGATCGTCTCGAAAGGCATCTCAGCCGGTCGCGGCCAGCAGACGTATCGCGGCGAAGTGAAGATCATGAAGTCGGCCGAGGGCGCGCGCAATTACTCGCAGTGCGATTCGCTGCTCCTCGGCGACAAATGCGGCGCGCACACGTTTCCATACATCGAGGTGCGCAACTCGACCGCGAAGATGGAACACGAGGCGTCGACGTCGAAGATCGGCGAAGACCAGCTCTTCTACTGCCAGCAGCGCGGGATTTCGGCCGAGGACGCCGTATCGATGATCGTGAACGGCTTCTGCCGCGAGGTGTTTAAGGAGCTGCCGATGGAGTTCGCGGTCGAAGCGCAGAAACTGCTCGGAGTTAGTTTGGAAGGATCAGTCGGTTAATGCTCGACATCAACGACCTGCACGCCGGAATCGACGGCAAGGAAATCCTCAAAGGGCTGACGCTGCACATCGGCACCGGCGAGGTACACGCGATCATGGGGCCGAACGGCTCCGGGAAATCGACGCTGGCGAATGTTCTCGCCGGCCGTCCGAAGTACGAAGCGACGTCCGGCACAGTGACGTATCAGGGCAAAGACCTGCTCGCATTGCCGGCCGAGGAGCGCGCCCGCGAGGGAGTGTTCCTGGCGATGCAGTACCCAGTCGAGATTCCGGGTGTCAACAACATCTACTTCCTCAAGGCCGCGCTCAACTCTGTGCGGAAACATCAGGGGCAGGAAGAACTCGATGCGATGGAGTTCCTGCAGCTTGCGCGCGAAAAGATGAAGCTCGTCGAGCTCGACGAAGCGTTCATGAACCGTTCGGTGAATGAAGGCTTCTCCGGCGGAGAGAAGAAGCGCAACGAGATTTTCCAGATGGCAGTGCTCGATCCGAAGCTGGCCATCCTCGATGAGACCGACTCAGGCCTCGACATCGACGCTCTTCGCATCGTGGCCGAGGGCGTGAATGCGCTGCGCAGCGAACAACACTCGGTGCTCGTCATCACGCATTACCAGCGGCTGCTGAAGTACCTCGTGCCGGACTTCGTGCACGTCCTGGCAGACGGCCGCATCGTCAAGTCGGGCGGCAAAGAGCTGGCCGAGGAGCTCGAGCAAAAGGGCTACGAGTGGATCGAGTCGGAGATGGCGATCGCGCAATGAGCAGCGTTCTCGAAGATCGCTCCACGATCGTGCCGGTTCACATCGACGGCGAGCCGGAGCGCGTCCGCCGCATTCGCGAGCAGGCCGCCGAGCGCTTCAACATCCTCGGCTGGCCGACGACGCGCTCCGAGGATTGGAAGTACACGTCGCTGACGCCGCTGGCAAACATCGATTGGAAGATCGATCAGCGGCAGCCCGAGGGGAAGGCTCCCGCTTCGCCGTTCGGCGACAAGCCGATTGCAGAGCTGATGTTCGTCAACGGCGCGCTGCACGCGAACCGTGCGGCGCTGGCGAATGAGCATCCTGGAATCCGCGTGATGCCGATCGCCGAGGCGATGGAAACTGAGTCGTTCACACACCACTTCGCGCGCTACGCCGACTACGAAAAGCACCCGCTCACCGCGCTGAACACCGCGATGTGGCAGGACGGCGCGTACATCGAGATCGCGCCGGGGACTGTCGTTGAGGGATTCATCCACCTGCTCTACGTTGGCGGCGGCAATGCGGAGCACCCGATCGTGTCGCATCACCGCAACCTGATCGTGGCGGGCCGCGGAAGCCAGATCACCGTCATCGAATCGTTTTACGGCAAGGGAAAGTACTTTACGAACACGGTCACCGAGATTGTGGCCGGCGACGGCGCGGTCGTCGATCACTACAAATTCGAGAACGAATCGCTCGAAGCCTTTCACATCGGCACGGTGCAGATTCATCAGGAGCGCTCGTCGAGCGTGACGTCGCGTACGATCGCTACCGGCGGCGGCCTCGTTCGCAACGAGATCAATGCCGCGCTCACCGGCGAGGGAGCCAGCCTCTCGATGGAAGGGCTGTTCGTCCTCTCCGGCAAGCAGCATGTCGACAACCACACGGTCATCGATCACGTCGCGCCGCATTGCGACAGCGTCGAGTTGTTTAAAGGCATCCTCGACGAGAACGCGCGCGGCATCTTCGACGGCCGCATCATCGTGGAGCCGGATGCGGTGAAGACGAATTCGCGGCAGACGAACAAGAACCTGCTGCTGTCCGAGACCGCCATCATCGATTCGAAGCCGTCGCTCGAGATTCACAACGACGACGTGAAGTGCAACCACGGCTCGACGATCGGCCAGCTCGACGAGGAAGCGCTCTTCTACCTTCGCGCCCGCGGCATCGGCGCGGACGAAGCGCGCAATCTGCTCGTCTACGCGTTCGCCAGCGAGATCGTGGAGCGGATGAAAATCGACGTCGTCCGCGAGAACGCGGGACGCGCATTGTTCGCGCGGATACCGCGAAGAATGCCGGAGCGCAGGAGTGAATCGCGATGAGCGCCGCAGCCCAGGTTCTCCCTCGTCCCTCGTCCCTCGTCCCTGATTCACTAGACGTCGACCGCATTCGTAACGACTTCCCCATCCTCACGCAACCCGTTCGTGGCGGACGTCCGCTCGTCTATCTCGACAACGCCGCCACGACGCAGAAGCCGCGGCAGGTCATCGATCGCATCGTGCGCTACTACACCGAGGAGAATGCGAACGTCCATCGCGGCGTGCATTACCTCAGCGAGACCGCAACCGACTCGTACGAAAAAGCGCGTACGACCGTGAAGCGCTTCATCAACGCACGCGATGAAAAGGAAATTGTCTTCACGCGCGGCACGACCGAGGGGATCAACCTCGTCGCGCAGTCGTGGGGACGGAAGAACGTCGGCGCCGGCGACGAGATCGTCATTACCGCGATCGAGCATCACTCGAACATCGTCCCGTGGCAGTTGCTCTGCGAGGAAAAAGGGGCGCGGCTGCGCATCGCTCCGGTGAACGATTCCGGCGAGGTAATGCTCGAAGAATTCGAGAAGCTGCTGACTCCTCGCACGAAGATTGTTGCGTTCGGCCACGCCTCCAACGCCCTCGGCACGATCAATCCGATCCGCAAAATGATCGCGCTCGCGCACGCTGCAGGCGCGATTACGCTCATCGATGGAGCGCAAGGCGTTCCGCATCTGCACGTCGACGTCCGCGACCTCGATTGCGACTTCTACGCGTTCTCGGCGCACAAGGTCTACGGTCCGACCGGCACCGGCGTGCTGTACGGCAAGGAGCGGGTCCTCGACGAAATGCCGCCGTGGCAGGGCGGCGGCGACATGATCCTCTCCGTCAGTTTCGAGAAGACGACGTACAACGCGTTGCCGTACAAGTTCGAAGCGGGCACGCCGAATATCGAAGGCGTCATCGGCCTCGCCGCTGCGCTCGACTACGTCTCCGCCATCGGTATCGACGCGATCGCCGCGCACGAACAGGACCTGCTCTACTACGCAACGAATCGACTGCTCGAAATCGACGGCCTGCGCATCATCGGCACGGCGGCGGAGAAGGCCAGCGTCATCTCTTTCGTGCTCGAAGGCGTCCACCCTCACGACATCGGAACGATCCTCGATGAACAGGGGATCGCCGTCCGCACCGGCCACCACTGCGCGCAGCCGTTGATGCTGCGCTTCAACGTGCCGGCCACCGGCCGCGCTTCGTTCGCGATGTACAACACGCGCGACGAGGCCGACGCGCTCGTGGACGGCCTGCACAAAGTCATCGAGGTGTTTCGATAGTGTCCGATCTCCGCGAGCTCTACCAGCAGGTCATCCTCGACCACAATAAAAACCCCCGCAACTTTCACGAGCTGCCGAACGCCACGAAAGCCGTCGATGGCTACAACCCGCTTTGCGGCGATCACTACAAGATTTACGTCGAAGTCGACGGCGACACGATCAAAGACATCGGCTTCACAGGCAACGGCTGCGCGATCTCGAAAGCATCGGCGTCCGTCATGAGCTCGTCGCTGAAGGGCAAATCGACCGCCGAGGCGCATCAGCTCTTCGACGTCTTCCACAAGCTCGTCACCGGGGAACCCGGCAGCCTCAGCACGGCAGAACTCGGGCGCCTCGCCGCGTTCTCCGGAGTGTCGGAGTTCCCGGCGCGCGTGAAATGCGCAACGCTCGCATGGCACACGCTCAACAGCGCACTCGAAGGCGATAAGGAAACGGTATCGACGGAGTAGTGGAGTGGGGAGTAGGGGGTGGGGAGTGGGAGTTTGACGTCGTTCGTCTCCCACACCCCACTCCCTACACCCCACTCCCCAAAACACTATGAACATGCGCGAAGAAGTAACCCTGACCCGAAACGCCGAAGCCGTCATGATCCCGAGCGGCGAGAAAGTTCTCGTGCCCGAAGGCGCCCACGCGACGATCACGC
This sequence comes from Thermoanaerobaculia bacterium, assembly GCA_036264035.1. GTDB lineage: Bacteria > Acidobacteriota > Thermoanaerobaculia > Gp7-AA8 > Gp7-AA8 > JADGNZ01. The sequence continues at coordinate 4,912 of DATART010000254.1, forward strand.
AATCGCTCGGCGGCTCGTACACGCTCATTACCGAGCGCGGGCTGATGGTCCGCATTTCCGGCAAGGAAGTCGAAGCGATCGGCAAGCCGGTCGAGAACGCGCCCGCCGAGGTCGCATCCGGCGAAGAGATCGTGCCGGAAAAACTCGAAGAGATGGTCTGGGACCAGCTCAAGACCTGCTACGACCCCGAGATCCCGGTCAACATCGTCGACCTCGGACTGGTCTATCTCTGCGAACTCGAAGACTCCGACGGCGCGAAGAACGTCAAGATCAAGATGACCCTCACCGCTCCCGGCTGCGGCATGGGACCCGTGCTCGCCTCGGACGTCAAATCAAAAGTCGAATCGCTCCCCGGCGTGAAAGAAGCCGAGGTCGAAGTCGTCTTCGACCCGGTCTGGGATCGCAGCATGATGTCCGAGGCCGCCAAGCTGCAGCTGGGGATGATGTACTGATCCCGTCTGCGTTCATCGGCGTCATCTGCGGATAAACTTTCGCCCCCAGATGGACGAAGATCGAATCCTTTCCGCAACTCCGCTCGAAGATGACGCGACCGTCGAGCTGTCGTTGCGGCCGAGGCGGCTGCATCACTACATCGGGCAGAAGAAGGTCAAGGAGAACCTGCACATCTCCATCGAAGCCGCGCGCAAACGGCGCGAGACGCTCGATCACGTTCTCCTTTTCGGCCCTCCCGGCCTCGGCAAAACGACGCTGGCTCATATCATCGCCAATGAAATGGACGCGGCCATGCGCTCCACTTCGGGTCCAGCGTTGGAGAAAACGGGCGACCTCGTTTCCCTTCTCACGAATCTTCAGCCTGGCGACACGCTCTTCATCGACGAGATCCACCGCCTTCCCGCGCCGGTCGAAGAAATCCTCTACTCGGCGATGGAGGACTTCTTCATCGACATCGTCATCGGCCAGGGACCGGCCGCGCGAACGCTGAAGTACGAACTGCCGCGCTTCAACCTCATCGGCGCCACAACGCGCGCCGGCCTGCTCAGCGCTCCGCTGCGCGCGCGCTTCGGCATCGTGCACCGTCTCGATTTCTACGACGTCGAATCGCTCGAGATCATCGTCCGCCGTTCATCAGAAATTCTGAACATAGAAGTCACGACGGACGGTTCGCACGAAATCGCCCGCCGTTCGCGCGGCACACCTCGCATCGCCAACCGCCTGTTGCGACGCGTGAGAGATTTCGCCGAGGTCAAACGCGAAGGAAAGATCGACGTGACCATCGCCCGCGAGGCGCTGGAAATGCTCGAAGTCGACGAATTCGGCCTCGACGAAATCGACCGCAAGCTCCTGACCACGATCATCGAACGCTTCAGCGGCGGCCCGGTCGGCGTCGGCGCGCTCGCGTCATCGATCGCCGAGGATCGCGGCACGATTGAGGATTTGTACGAGCCGTACCTGATCCAGATCGGCTTCCTTCAACGCACCCCCCGCGGACGCGTCGCCAGCAAGCTCGCGTACGACCATCTCGGCTACGCGAGCGGCGCGACGAGGCGGCAGACCGATTTGTTTTCCTGACCTTTTTTCACGCGGAGACGCGGAGAACGCGGAGGGACCTCCTGTTTTTCTCCGCGCCATCCGCGTCTCCGCGTGAAAAGCCTTTCTAAGCCATCGCCGCGGACCCGATCTCCGGATGCGCGCGCGCGAACGCGACGAGGTTGTCCGCGTAATCCGCAAGCCGCGGGACGAAGATTCCGGAACCGCTGAGCGCCGCGTCGGCATTCGTCGTGTCGTACGTCGTCGGATGGACGAAGTAGTCGACGGCTGGTGACGGGATTCGGAGCAGGCGGAAGACGCCTGGAACGTGTTCGATGGAGAATTTCGCGATCGCCTTCGTCAGCGGGATGCGGATTACGCGGCGGCCGGTGGCGCCCGCGATCACATCAATCGTCTGATCAACGGTCAGCGGCGCTGGATCGGCGAGTTGGTAGCACTTCTGGACGATGCCGCGAAGCCCGGAGACGTACTCGATCGCGTTCACCATGAAATCGCGCGGGACGACGTTGAAGGAATAGCGCGATGGGCGTCCGACGACCGGAAGGACGGCGATGCGTGGCTGGCGTTCCAGCCACTGCATCACGAAATACGGGCCGTCGAACTTCTGCGTGGCGCCGGTCATGCTGTCGCCGACGATGACGGCGGGACGGTAAATCGTCCACGGCACGGTGCTCTTGCGCACTTCGACCTCGGCCAGATACTTCGTCTCTTCGTAGAAGTTGTTGAACGACTGTCCGCGCTCCAGTTCGTCCTCGCGGAAAACGCCGGGCAGATTGCCGCTGACGTAGCAGGTGCTGATGTAGTGGAAGTGTGCGAGTCGTTCGCAGCGCTGCGCGAAGTCGAGCATGTTGCGCGTGCCGTCGACATTCACGCGCATGCCGGCGTCGCGCTTGACGGAGATGTCGTAGATCGCGGCGAGGTGTCAGATCTCGGTGACCTCCTCCGGCGCGACGTCGATCGGCGACGTGATGTCGCCTTCGACGATGCGGACGCGATCGCCGAGCGGCTTCGCACGCTCGCGCGCGAGAGCCGCGAACTTTGGTTGCACGAGACAGACGGCATTCGCGTCTTTTGCTCGACTCAACAGCCGCGGCAGCAGCTCAGTGCCGAGGAAGCCGGGGTAGCCGGTGAAGAAGAGCGTGGGCACGAAAGAA
>DATART010000274.1:0-6086 GCA_036264035.1 Thermoanaerobaculia bacterium
TGCTCGACAACACGACCACCGATCCTCTGCTGGTCTTCCCGGCCGATCCGGCCAAAATCTCCGCGAAGCGTTTCGTCGTGCCGGGCGTGGCGGAGTTCGACACGTCGTTCTCGAACTTCCACACCGACATGCGCATCTACAACGGCGGCACCGCGCCGGTCGACGTCACGCTGGCCTTCACGGGCGCCAGCGTGCCGAACAAGGTGAAGACGATCGGCGCCGGCGAGACGCTGGCCGTCGACAACGTCCTGCCGACGCTTTGGGGCATCACCGGCGGCGGCGCGGTCATCGCGACGACGGCGGATCCGTCGCAGCTCGTCGTCACCGCACGCACGTTCAGCCGCGATAAATCCAACGGCGGAACGTTCGGCCAGTTCATCCCTGGCGTCACCGCGGCCGACGCGGTCGGCAACGGCGAACGCGCGTTACAGATTGTCCAACTCGAGGAGTCGCCCTCTTTCCGCACGAACCTGGGCCTGGTCGAAGTGACCGGCAATCCGGTCACGGTCGAACTGCTCGCCTACACGCCCGATTCGAAAGTGGCCGCGAAGTTGACGCTCCCCCTCGGCGCCGGCGAATACCTGCCGCGCAACGGCATCTTCAAATCCTTCGGCTTCAACAACGTCTACAACGGCCGCATCAGCGCGCGGGTCATCAGCGGCACGGGCCGCGTCGCCGCGTACGGATCGGTCATCGACAATCGAACGACCGATCCGACATACGTCCCGTCGCAGTAGTAAATTGAGTAAGGCACCGGCGAGGCCGCCGGTGCCTTACGAAGCAGGCGTAGAATCGCCGCATGCACGCCGCCGGCATCGCGTTGTTTCTTTTCGCCGCATCCGCCAACCTTCCGACGCAGCAAGCCGTGCTCAAGCCGCCGCCGGTTGTATCGCCCGATCCCGCGCCGCCGCATCCGCTGAAGCCGCGCGATCCCGAGGAAGGGTTCGATACGCCAACCGTATCGCTGGCGCGAGTGATCGCATCGCTCGCGAAAGGCGTTCTGCGCGACCACGGCCACTGAGTCGCGCGCTCAATCGCTGACGATCTCATTCAGCCCTTCGACCACCCGCTGCAACTCCTCGGCGGAGAGGCGGCCGAGCCTGGCGCCCAGCCGGTCCACCGATAACGTTCGTATCTGACCGATCTTGATCCACGAACGCTTCGGCAACTTCGCGGATGTAAGTTCGAACGTCAACGGAAACCCTGCACGAGGCTCCTGACTCGTGACGATCACCGCGATCACGGTTCCGGAGCGCTCGTTGAACACGGCATGACTGATCACAACGACCGGCCTTCGGCCCGCCTGCTCGCTGCCGACGACCGGATTCAATTCCGCCCAGACGACGTCGCCTCTCAGTATTCGGGCCACTCGCCCTCTCCCGCGTAGCCTTCATTCGCAAGAGCCTGTTCTTCGGCGCGGTCGAGTTTCGCCGATTCAAGCGCGAGCCGCGTTCGCTGCATGCGCGCCAGCCGTTCCTTCACCGCGATCTCGAACGCCTGGCTGCGGTTCGGAAAGACGCCCTTGGATACCAGCCGGTCGATCTCGGCCAGCGCCTGTTCGTCAACAGTGACGGCGATCTTTGCGCGACTCATTCGTATGATAATAGCTCATACCTGATTCAGATCGATCGAGCGGAGGAATGTATGCCGTGTGATGCGGGGATGCTCGCGAAGAACGAGCTTTTTGAGCAGCTCACCGAGGAAGATCGGGCGCAATTGGCGCTGGTCGTCGACCGGCGCGAGCTGACTGCAGGCACAACGCTGTTTCAGGCCGGTGAGCCGGGTGAATCGCTGTTCGTCGTCAGCGCCGGCGAGGTCGAGCTGTTCATCAAAGACACGGCCGGGCAGAAGATCGTCCTCACCGTCGCGCGCGAGGGAGAGATTTTCGGCGAGCTGGCGCTCCTCGATCGCGGCGCCCGTACCGCCACCGCATTCGCGCTCGTCGATACGGTCCTGCTCGAGCTCGACCGCGATGACCTGCTGCTTCTCTTTCAGAAAACGCCGGAGGCCGCGGTCAGACTGCTGGCGGCAGTCGGCCACATGACCCGGAAAGCGGACGAGCTCCTGCAGACGCGCGTCTCACGCAACGTCAACATCGAGGTCGAGGAGAATCTCAGCGCGCTGCAGAAGATCGCCGACTGGATCGCCTGGTTCAGCGGCAGCATGCCCTTCCTGCTCATCAATCTGATCTGGTTCGTCGGCTGGATCATCGTCAACACGTTCCACGTCGGCATCCCGGCATTCGATCCGTATCCATTCGGACTCCTGACGATGATCGTCTCGCTCGAAGCGATCTTCCTTTCCTGCTTCGTCCTGATCAGCCAGAACCGCCAGGCCGAAAAGGATCACGTCCGCTCCGACGTCGAATACGAAGTCAACATCAAGGCGGAGCTGGAGGTCGCGCACCTGCACGAAAAGACGGACCGCATCTACACGGAGATGCTGGAGCGTTTCGCCAAGCTGGAAGGTCTGCTCAGGAAAGCGTAAGCGTTATACGCAGAGTCGTACAACTCTGCGTATAAAACTCCTCGGCCGCTCCTCAAGCCGACTCCTGCAAATCCTTGAACTGCTCCTTGTCGATCGACTTGTCGTAGGCCGTGCGGGCGGTGATCTCGCCCGCGGCGTAGAGGCGGCGGATGGAACCGTCCATGTCGATCATCCCTTCTTTCACGCCGGTCTGGATCGCGCTCGTGACCTGCGACGTTTTGCCTTCGCGGATCATGTTGCCGATGGCCGGCGAGGCGAAGAGGATTTCCAGCGCCGCCACGCGGCCGCCGCCGATTTTCGGCATCAACTGCTGCGCGACGACTGCGCGGATCGTTTCACCGAGGATGTTGCGGGCGCCTTCCTGTTCCGAGGCGGGGAAGGCGCTGATGATGCGATCCATCGTTTTTGCGGCGTTGTTCGTGTGCAACGTTCCGAAGACGAGCGTGCCGCGCTCCGCGGCGGACAGTGCCATCGCGATCGTTTCCAGATCGCGCATTTCGCCGACCAGTATCACGTCCGGATCTTCGCGTCCGGCCGCCTTCAGCGCCTCGGCGAACGACTTCGCCTGCGAACCGATTTCGCGTTGATGCAACAAGGACTTCTTGTTCGGATGGACGAACTCGATCGGGTCCTCGATGGTGATGATGTGCAGCCCGCGCGTTTCGTTGATCAGATCGACGATTGCCGCGAGCGTCGTCGATTTGCCGGAGCCGGTCGGTCCGGTGACGAGCACGAGACCGCTACGAATCGAGCCGATACGGCGCAGCTGCTCGGGTAGACCGAGCTGTTCAATCGTCATGATTTTCGTCGGAATTACGCGGAAGACCGCGCCGCCGCCGCGCTGCTGGCGAAAGAGGTTCACGCGATAGCGCGCGATGCTGGGAATCTCGTACGCGAAGTCGACGTCGCTGGTCTGGACGTACTCCTCCCACACTTTCGGCGGCGTGACGGGCTTCATCAACTCCGCGAAATCGTTCTCGGAAATCGTGCGGTAGCGGATCGACTCCATCAGTCCTGACGCCCGCAGCATCGGAGGACGTCCGACGGTCAGATGAAAATCGGACGCACCGCGGTCATTCATCAGCTTGAGAAAGCGGTCGATCTTGTTCATCGACGCCTCACGCTTTCCCTCGGGCGATGAAGTCGGCGCTCACCATCGGCTCGAAATCTTCTTTCTTCAGCGCGGCCAGGTACGCGGTCTCCGGCGAGATCTGATCGCGGCGCAGCAGATCCTTGAGCGCTTCATCGAACGTCTGCATCCCCATCGAGCGGCCGATCTGCATCGCGGAGTAAATCTGGTAGGTCTTCTCGTCGCGAATCATCGTGGCGATGTTGCTGGTGCCTTTGAGCACTTCGAACGCGGCCACCTGCTTGCGTCCCTCTTTCGCGGGAAGAAGGCGCTGCGCGATGCAGTACTTCAGCGACTCGGAGAGCGACGCGCGAATTTGCGGCTGCTCGTCGGCGGGAAAGCTGGAAAGGATGCGGTCGATCGCTTTCGGCGCGCTCGTGGAGTTGAGCGTGCCGAGGACGATGTGGCCGGTCTCCGCGGCAGTGAGCGCGAGCGAGATCGACTCATTGTCGCGCAGCTCGCCGATGACGATCACGTCGGGATCCTCACGCAACGCCGCGCGCAACGCACGCGCAAAGGAGCCGGTGTGCGTACCGACTTCGCGCTGATTGACGAGGCAATTCTTGAAGGGATGGACGAACTCGACCGGGTCCTCCATCGTCACGATGTGATCGTTGCGGGTTTCATTGAACAGGTTCACGAGCGCCGCGAGCGTCGTCGATTTCCCTGACCCGGACGGGCCGCAGACGAGCACGAGGCCCTGGTGATAGTCGGAGATTTCCGCGAGGTGAATCGGCAGACCGAGCTCGATGATCGTCGGCGGCTTGTCGGGAATGACGCGGAAGACGCCGTTATAGCCGTGGTGATCGTAGAAGACGTTCGCGCGGTAGCGGCCGGCCTGCGGGATGACGTAGCAGAAGTCGAGCTGGTGGTGCTTCTCCAGCGCGCTCCACTGCGGCGGCGTCATCACCTCGCGCAGCATGGCCTCGGTTTGCGCGGCGGTGAACGGTTCGCCCTGCGCGCGCAGAAGGTCGGCCGCGAGGCGCACGATGGGAGGAGAACCGACGGAGAGATGGAAGTCCGAAGCGCCCTGATTGCGCGTCGCGATCAGCATCGTGTTCAGCCGCGGCTCGCCCTGCGTGTTGCTGACCGTGAGCGCCGCCTTGCGGATGGCGTCGACCTGAGCCTGCGACTTGCGGTCGGCCAGCGCCAGCTCGTCGAGAATCTCGACGGCGTGCGTGCGTACGACGCGATCCGTATCACTCTGCGCGACGGAGGAGAGGGCGCTTTGCACCTGCGGATGTTTGAAATGCTTGAGCGCCTGCATGACTTCGATGCGGACGTCCGGCGACGAGTCGGAGAGCATGCGTCCGAGGGCGGGGAGCGCACGAACATCGCCGATGCGGCCGAGCGCTTCGATGGCGGCGCGCTTCACGTCGGAGTCGGAAAGCGTTGCTACGAGCGGCTCGACAGCGCGCGGGTCTTTCATGCGGCCGAGCGTATCGGCCGCGGAGAGACGGATCCACCAATCGGGATCGTGCAGCAACTCGATGGCCGAGGGAACGATGCGCACGTCTTCGAAACCGGCGGCGACGGCGATCGCGCCGGACCGTACGTCGGGATCGGGATCGCGCAGCAGCTCGATGACCGGCTCGACGAGCGCGTTGCCGAACTCGCGTAGCGACTCCAGCGACCGGTCGCGGACGAAGCCGGCCAGCGTCGACGAGAAGTGGATGTAACGCCGGATCACGCCGGCCTTGTCGCCAATGCCGAGAAGGACTTTCAGTACCGAGGTGCGGGTGGTCGCATCACCCGACGCAAGCGCTGGAAGAAGCCGCTCGGCGAACGTCAGCCCATCCTGACCGGCCGCGATCTTCGTCAGGGCGTCGACAATGATCTGCTGAATGCCATAGCCGGAACGCGGTAGCGCTTCGATAAGCACATCGATCGACTGCTGCGGCGCGCGCGTCGCCAGGACTTCGATCGCTTTTTCGCGAATCGCCGTCTCCGGATCAATCGCAAGACGCCGCCAGCGCCGCAGCGCGTTCTCGTCCATCTCCGCCGCGGCGATCTTCGTGAGAAACGGCACGCGCTCCTCGGTCGGACCGGCCGCTGCGAACTGCCACAGCAGCGGCTCCAGTTGGCGCGATGCCGGCGCTTCGAGGAGAAGCCTCCGCGCCGCGTCCTGCATCTCGCGCGTTTCCTTCGTCTCCTTCGTGACCGGCGCGAGAACCTGGATGAGGCGTCCCTCGACGCCGGGCAATCCCAGCGCGAAAAGGCCGGAGGCGGCGGCGCGCAGGGCCTGCTCGGGTTTGCCACGTAGTTCGCCGAGAAAGACGTCGAGCGTCTCCGCGTCACGGATCCGCATCAACACGCGCGCGGCGGTGTCGCGGAGCGCGCGGTCGGGACGGAACATCATCCAGATAACTTCCCGCGCGCGCACGTCTGCCGATTCGACGCGGCCGAGGAGCTCGTCGCGCTCCTCCTGCGTGCCGTACGTTTTCGCCGCGAGGCGCTTCAAGGCGTCGCT
>DATART010000326.1:0-3003 GCA_036264035.1 Thermoanaerobaculia bacterium
CGAGGACGGTCCGACGCACCAGCCGATCGAGCAGCTCTTCTCGCTCCGTCTGATTCCGAACATGACCCTTTTCCGCCCGGCCGACGGCGCCGAGGTGGCGATGGCGTGGGCGTGGGCCGTGGGGCAGGCGAAAGGCCCGACGACGCTGGTGCTGACGCGCCAGAAGCTCGATCCGATCGCGCGGCCGCTCGATTTCGATCCGCATCAGATCTGGCGCGGCGCGTACGTCCTCGGCGGCCACGAAGAAGGTGACTTCACCATCATCGCGACCGGCTCCGAGGTGCCGCTGGCCGTGAAGACGGCGGAACTGCTGCGCGGCGAAGGGGTGAACGCCCGCGTCGTTTCCGCGCCGTGCCTCGACCTCTTCGGACGTCAGGACATGGCGTACCAGGACCAGGTGCTGGGCGACCGCAGCAAGGTCGTCGCGATCGAGGCCGGCCACTCCACCGGCTGGTACCAGTACGTCAACCACGACGCCCTCGTCATCGGAATCGACCACTTCGGCGCCTCCGCGCCATACGAAGTGATCGCCGAACACCTCGGCTTCACGCCGGAGAAGGTCGCCGCGCGGATTCGCGACTGGCGAAAGACGTAGGGCGGTCTGCCAGCCGGCAAACGGATTTGCCCTACTGGCAAACGCGTTTTCCCGGCCGGCAGACCGATTTGCCCGACTGGCAGACGGATTTTCCCGCCGGCAAACAGGTTTTCTCGCCGGCGAACGCGTTTTCCCGCTGGCAAACGCGTTTTCCCGGCCGGCAGATGGATTTTCCCGACTGACAGCCCGATTTTCCCGCCGGCAAACGCGTTTCCCGGCCGGCAAACGCGTTTTCCCGGCGACAAACGGATTTTCCCGCAAAGCCCCTCGCCCTCCGGGAGAGGGTGGCCGAAGGCCGGGTGAGGGCGTGCGTCTCGCGAAAAGCGCCAAGCGTGATCGCGCTCGAACGCGAGAATCACGCCCCTCATCCGCCGCTTCGCGGCACCTTCTCCCGGAGGGAGAAGGGGTTTTGATGGTCGCGCGTCATCGTACACTCCCGCCATGCGATTTCGCCATGCGTTCGCCCTGACGCTTCTTGCCGCGCTCCCGCTCCGCGCCGACTACCGCGAGTTCAAGGACCTCCCGCTCGACCCGTCGATCCAGTCGAAGCTGAATCACGCGGCGGACGACATCCTCAAGCAGTTCCCGAAGCTGACGCCGGACAACCTCGGCATGACGGTCATCGACGTCACGATGCCGAGCGCGATCGGGCGCGGCGACTACCACGGCGACGCGCCGTTCTACCCCGCCTCGGTCGTCAAGCTCTTCTTCATGACCGAGGTCTTTCATCAGAAGCTCGAGACGACGCCCGACGTCGACCGCGCGCTGAAGGAGATGATCGGCGTCTCCGACAACGACGCGACCGCATTCATCCTCGACGTCATCAGCGACACCTGCAGCGGGCCGGTCCTGGAAGGCCGCGCGCTGCGCAAGTTCCTCGACAAGCGCGCGGTCGCGAACAAGTGGTTTGGCTCGATGGGCTACGACATCAGCGCCATGGCGAAGCCGTGGAGCTTCGGCCCGTTCGGCCGCGACACGCAGGTGGTCGGCGAGAACCGCGAGCGCCGCAATCGCGCGACGACGAACGCCGTCGCCTCGCTCATGCTCTGGATCGTCCGGCGCCGCGCCGTCTCGCCCACGGCGTCCGAGGCGATGATGACCCTCCTCGCGCGCCCCCTCGACGCGCCCCGAAAGGAAGAGAACCAGGTCAAAGAGTTCCTCGGCGAATCCCTCCCCGCGGGCTCCAAGCTCTGGTCAAAAGCCGGCTGGACGAGCGAAGTCCGCCACGACGCCGCCTACGTCTAGCTCCCGACCGGCAAGAAGTACGTCATCGTCGTCTTCACCCGCGGAGTCGCGGACGATATGACCATCCTCCCAGCGATCTCGAAGCGGCTGCTGCAGGATCTCTGATCTGCCGATTAGACTTCGTAGGTGCCTTCGGTCCCGATCACCGGTCCTTACGAGGTCTACTTCACGAGCCACGATCGTGGAGAGCCTCCTCACGTCCATGTGGATCGTGAGAAAATGGCAGCGAAGATATGGCTTACGCCAGTCTCGGTGGCGTACAACTTGGGATTCTCCCGACACGAATTGCGAAAAATCGAGCGTTTGATCACGGCGAACCGGGAGATTTGCGTCAGAAAATGGCATGAGTACTTCGGAACTTAAGGCAGGCGAGCAAGTTACGGCGGTTCGCGTAACCGACGACTCGCTCGAAGTCGACCTACTTGATGGGCGCACGCTGATCGTGCCTCTTGCCTGGTACCCGCGTCTGCTCAATGCAAGCGAGGCTCAGCGTGACAATTTTCGGATCATCGGCGGTGGCTTCGTCATCCATTGGCCCGATGTGGACGAGCACCTTTCTTCCCAGGGTTTACTCGCCGGAGCCCCTGCACCTGGCGCATTCGCGCGGGCAGGCTAGGTAACGCACCTGAGCATCACGATCGTGGCGGCGATCTCTGAGAGTGCGCGGAGCAGCATCTCAGTACCGAGGTGACGTGCTAAGCCCGGAGCGTCGGAATGGGAGTTTTTTCCGCGAGTTAGAATTTACCTGTGCGGAACGAGTTCACTTCCATCATCGAGCGTGATGGCGATTGGTTCGTCGGATATTGCCCGGAGATTCCGGGTGCGAACGGCCAAGGGAAGACGCCGGAAGAATGCCGTTCGAGTTTGGCGGCTGCGATCGCGCTCATTTTTGAAGACCGCCGGGAAGACGGACTCCGCGGCGTGCCGGCGGCCGCGGAAAAAGGCACCGTCGTCGTTTCTTGAAGCGTCACGGGTGCGGCTGAGAGCCGCACCCTACATTACTGCGAAGAGATGAAGACGGCGCCGCACGCGGCCACCGGAATCTGTTGTCCGTTCTTGACCCGGCCCGGAAAGACGCCGCGCATGGTCAGTGTCCTCACGCCGTTTTCCTCGGTGATCGAGTACGTACCGTCGCCCGCAAACGACGCCGGCACGTAGTTGCC
>DATART010000368.1:0-4305 GCA_036264035.1 Thermoanaerobaculia bacterium
TCGCGAACGGCAAGGCCTGGCCCTCGCCCTCGACTATCTCCTTCGCCTGCACTTCCGCGACGAGTCCGACGAGCTCCACGGCGGACGCGCGTACGTGCGGTCGTAGGCGTCGCCCTCACTCCAGAATCTCGGCCTTGTCGCCTTCCTCGGTCAGCCACACTTTGCGATCGCCGGCACGGCTCTTGGCGAGCAGCATGTCGATCGTGGCGTCCGCGCCGTCCTCGGCTTTCAACACGAGCTGCACGAGGCGGCGCGTGTCGCGGTTCATCGTCGTCTCGCGAAGCTGCAGCGGATTCATCTCGCCGAGGCCTTTGAAGCGCTGGATGTTGACCTTGCCGCGGATAGATTCGGCTTCGATGCGCTGGAGGATGCCGTCGCGTTCGTGGTCGTCGAGCGCGTAGAAAACATTCCTGCCGACGTCGATGCGATACAGCGGCGGCATCGCCACGTGAATGCGTCCATCGGTGACGAGCTTGCGGAAATGGCGGACGAAAAGCGCCGTGAGCAGCGTGGCGATGTGCGCGCCGTCGGAATCGGCGTCGGCGAGGATGCAGACCTTGCCGTAGCGCAGTCCCTTCACATCATCGCTGCCGGGATCGACGCCGAGGGCGACTGCGATGTCGTGGACTTCCTGCGATGACAGCACCTCGTTCGGATCGACTTCCCACGTGTTCAGGATCTTGCCGCGCAACGGCATGATGGCCTGATACTCGCGGTCGCGGGCCTGCTTGGCTGAGCCGCCGGCGGAATCGCCTTCGACGAGGAAAAGCTCCGTCAGATTGAGATCGGTCGACGTGCAGTCGGCGAGCTTGCCGGGCAGCGCCGGACCACTGGTCATCTTTTTGCGCTCGACCTTCTTTCCCTGTCGCAGCCGCGTCATGGCCGAGGCGATCGCGACCTGAGCGATGCGCTCGGCGTCGGCGATGTTGTTGTTCAACCAGATCGAAAACGCGTCCTGCGCGACACCCGAGACGAACGCCGAGGCCTCGCGCGATGACAGCCGATCCTTCGTCTGCCCGGTGAACTGCGGCTCCGTCATTCGCAGCGAAAGGATGTAGCTGCAGCGCGACCAGACATCCTCAGGTGCGAGCTTCACGCCGCGCGGCAGAAGGTTGCGAAGCTCGCAGAATTCGCGAATGGCCTCGGTCAACCCCGTGCGAAAGCCGTTGACGTGCGTGCCGCCCTGTGCCGTCGGAATCAGGTTCACGTACGACTCGGTGACGAGATCGCTCGGATCAGCCTCGGGGAGCCAGACCACGGCCCAGTCCACTTCCTCGTTCGATCCTTTGAACGTGCCGACGTACGGCATCTCCGGAATCGTCGTAAGTCCGGCCAGCTCCGACATCAGGTACGCGGGCAGTCCGTTTTCGTAAAACCACTCTTCGCTTTCCGACGGGTCGGTCTCGCTGACAAATCGCAAACGCAGTCCCGGCGCGAGGACGGCCTTCGCGCGCATGACGTGCTTGAGCCGCGGCACATTGATCTTCGGCGTATCGAAGAACTTCTCGTCCGGCCAGAAGCGGATCGTCGTGCCGGTATTGCGCTTGCCGACCTGGCCGATGACTTTCAGTTCATGGTTCTTCTTGCCGTCGGCGAAATCCATGAAGTACTCGTTGCCGTCGCGGCGCACTTTCACTTCCAGCCGCTTCGACAACGCGTTGACGACGGAAACGCCGACACCGTGCAGTCCGCCGGAGAAGCGATAGCTCTTGTCGGAAAACTTCGCGCCGGCATGCAGCCGCGTGAGGATGACCTCGACGCCGCTGACGCCTTCGCGCGCGTGTTTGTCGACCGGCATGCCGCGGCCGTTGTCGGTCACAGTCAGCGAGTTGTCGTCATGCAACGTCACGACGATCTCGTCGCAATGTCCGGCGATGGCTTCGTCTGCCGAGTTGTCGATGACTTCCTGCGCCAGATGGTTAGGCCGCTCGGTGGTGGTGTACATCCCCGGCCGCTTGCGCACAGGCTCGAGACCGGTGAGGACTTCGATGGCAGAACTGTCGTAGGTGGTGGTCATGCTTTTCGTTGATGGTCCGTCCCGCTCCGCGCATCACGCTCTCGCCCGCGCGGGACGAATCGAATTCTAGCAGCGGCACCCGAACAACTCGCGATTGACGTCGTTCACGCGTCCACGGCCAGCTACTCCTTTTCGAATCTACTAAATGGGTGTAAAGTTTACTTCACAATCGGCAGCGCACATACCGGCCGCCGGGAAAGGAGAAAGAGATGAAGAAACTCACTTCCACGCTTTTGGTGCTCGTCCTACTCGCGATCGCAATCCCCGCATCCGCCCAGCCAAGCAACGTTTTTGTACGCTCGTGGAACCGTCTGATCCGGATTCTGGAAGGACCGATGATTCCGCCGCCTGGGCCCAAGGCTCAAGCAGAGCCGCAGAGTCCTCCGCCGGAAAAGTCACACTGATCCGACAGGCTCTGAAGAACGAGACGGCCACCATCCGGTGGCCGTTTCCTTCGAGAAGGACGTTGGGTAACCGTCACTTCACCGCGATCGACCGCGCCTGTTTCACATCCGTAATCCCGCGCATCGCTTTTTCGAGCGCGTCCTGCAGCAGCGTGCGCATGCCTTGTTGCATGGCCAGCGTACGCAGTTCGTCGATCGGCGCGCGGCGTTGGACGGCGCGTTTTACTTCATCGGTTCCGGTGAGCAACTCGTGCACGCCCATGCGGCCTTTGTAGCCGGTGTTGTTGCAGTTCGAGCAGCCCTTCGGTTCGTAGAGCGTGAAGTCGGGGGAGTACTTGATGCCGAGGTCGGGGAAAAAATCGCGGCCGTAGATTTCCATCAGTTCGTCGAACTCCTCCTCGGACGGATGATGCGGCGCCTTGCATTTCGGGCAGAGCGTGCGGATCAGGCGCTGGGCCATGATGCCGAGAAGCGCGTCGGCGAAATTGAACGGATCGATGTTCATATCCAGCAGGCGCGAGATCGTCTCCGGCGCGGAGTTCGTATGAAGGGTTGAGAAGACAAGGTGTCCCGTCAGCGACGCCTCGATGCCGATTGCAGCCGTCTCGTGGTCGCGCATTTCGCCGACCATGATCACGTCGGGATCGGCGCGGAGGAACGAGCGCATTGCCGCGGCAAAGGTGAAGTCGATCTTCGGCTGCACCTGCACCTGACGCAGTCCCTTCTGCGTGATCTCGACCGGATCTTCCGCCGTCCAGATTTTCATGTCCTCGGTGTTGATCGAGCCGAGTGCGGAATGCAGCGTGGTGGTCTTGCCGGATCCGGTCGGCCCGACGACGAGGCAGATGCCGTACGGCTTGGCCAGGATCTCTTTGAAGTTTTTCAGATTGCGCTCGCTGAATCCCATCTTCTCGATCGGCAGCGGCTTCGAGGCGGCGAGGATGCGCATGACTACGTCCTCGTTGCCATTCGTGGTCGGGATCGTGGCGACGCGCAGCTCGATCACGCCTTTCGATGACTTGAAGCGAATCTTGCCGTCCTGCGGCTTGCGGCGTTCGGAGATGTCGAGCTTGGCCATGATCTTCAAGCGCTGCACGAGCGCGTTGCGATGCGGGCCGGGGATCTCCATGAATTTCGCGCAGTCGCCGTCGACGCGCAGCCGGATCAGGCACGGATTCTTCGCGCCGTCCGGCTCGACGTGAATGTCCGAGGCGCCGCGCTGGGCCGCTTCGAGAATGAGCTGATTGGCGAGTTTGACGATGCCCGAATCGGTCTCGTCGATCTCGTCTTTGTCGCGCTCTTCCTCCTCGGCAGTGCCCTCCCCTTCGCCAAGTTGGTCGAGGATCTTGGCGAGGTCAGCGCTGTCGACCGCCGATTCTTCCACCTCGCCGTACGACGCGGCGATATAGGCGAGAATCTCGTGCTTCATGCCGACCCAGAAGTCGTAGCGCGGCGATAAGTTCATCGCGCGGATGGCGTCGAGGCGCGTGAGGTCGTGCGGATCGTCGACGGCGATGACCAGCACGCCCGGCCGGCGCTCGATCGGCGCGCAGACGTACTTCTTCCACATGTCGGACGGCACCCGCTCGCGATACTCCTGCGGAATCGTTTGCGTCCCTTCGTAGGAGAAGAAGCTGCTGCTGTAAAACGCGGCCAGCGATTTTCCGAGCTCCTCTTTCGGAACGTTGTAATCCTCGAGGAGAACCTTCTCGATCGTCGAGTTGTTGACGCGCGCGCTGGAGACCGCGGCCTCGATGTCTTTCTCCGAGACGATGCCTTTGTCGACGAGCGCGCCGAGGCGGGAGGGCTTGGTCTGCCGCGACGCGCGATGCTGGTTGTAAAAGGCGATTCCGAGAATGCGTCCGATCTCCTCGGCGGCATCCT
>DATART010000403.1:0-3752 GCA_036264035.1 Thermoanaerobaculia bacterium
CCTGATGCTTCGCGATAAACTCGTGCATGGCGCTTCTGCCCTCCTTGGATGTTTTGCCTTCTCAGCTAAACCATCCTACGAGAGGTTGAGGCGCCCTTCCTTTTGGTTGCGGCGTAGCCGCGCTGTGTCTCTGTGGTGATAAGCCTTTTCGCCGTAACCCATGCTCTGGCCAATAAGAATCGCCGCATCCAAACTCCGCCCCTTCAACGGCTCGGCGATCACGCGCACCACGATCGTAGCCGCGCTTTTTGCCGCATTCCTCTACGGCGACTTCGCGCTCTTCCGCCGTCTCTTCGCGGCCATGGCCAACGTGGAAGCCTCGACTCCGTTCTTCGCGCTCGGCTTGCTGCGCAACCTGCTCGCGCTCGTCTTTCTGTCCGCGGTGGTCATGCTCTTCTCCTCCGCCATGACCGCAGCCATCGGAGCATTTTTCAGCGATCTCGATCTCGATATTCTTCATGCAGCGCCGCTGTCGAAGACGCGCATCGTCGTCAGCCGGTGGGGGAAGACGTTCGCGCAGAGCGCCACGATGGTGTACATCTTCATCGCGCCGATGTTCGTCGCCTTCTCGCGGCGCTATCACACGCCGGTGCGCTTCTATCCGATCGCGCTCGCCAATCTGGCGCTGCTGCTGGTCATCCCCGTCACGCTCGGCGCGCTCGTGATCATCGTGCTGGTGCGCTTCGTTCCGATCCAGCGCGTCAGCCAGATCGTGGCCACGATCGCCGTCATCGTCCTCACCGTGGCGGTGATCGCGTTTCGGATGAGCCGGCCGGAGCGGCTCTTCGCGAGCATCAATACAGACGATGTGACGCGCGTCCTTCGCTCCGTCGAGCTGCCGTCGCTCGACCGCTATCCCGGCACCGCGCTGGCCGATTCGATGGTGGCGATGGGGGACGAACGTCCGGCCAGCGTGCTGCCGCCGAAGATCGCGGTCACCGCGCTCGTCCTCTTCGGAGCGTTCATCCTCATCGCGCGGCGCATCTACTTCCCGGCCTTCGTGCGCGCACGCGAGAGCATGGCTCCATCCGCACTCGGCGCGGCCAGCCTCACGAATTTCATCGACCGCTTGCTGAAACCGTTTGCACCGCCGGCGCGCGCCATGATCGGCAAGGAAGTGCGCATTCTGACGCGCGACGTCGCGCAGTGGTCGCAGCTTTTCCTCTTCGTGGCGCTGCTCTTTCTCTACCTCTACAACATCCGCATGCTGCCGCTCGGCGGCGACGCCCGCGCCACCATCGTCGCGTACGCAAACCTCGGCATGGCCGGTTTCGTGGTCGCCGCGATCTGCCTCCGCTTCGCCTACCCAGCGATCTCGAATGAAGGAAAAGCATTCTGGATGCTGCAGAGCGCGCCGGTGTCGTACCGGCGTTTGCTCATGGTCAAAGTGCTCGTCTACGGTGCGCCGCTGACGATCGTCTCGATCCTTCTGACGACCGTCGCCAATATCCTGCTCGACGCCAACCGCGTCGTCTGGACCTTCACGCTGATCGGCGCCTCGATGCTCGGGGTCACACTGGTCAGCCTCGGCGTCGGGCTCGGCGCGCTCGCTCCCGATTTCAATGCCGAGAATCCGCTGCAGGTCGGACTCTCGCTCGGCGGCTTCGGCTACATGGGCGCGGCGCTCGCATATGTCGGCGGCATCATGATGCTGATGACGAAGCCGGTGACGCGCTACTTCTTCTCGCGATTTTTCGGATTCGAGCACGAGACGCTGATGGCCGATCTCATCCCCCTCGTGACCGCGGTCACACTCTCGATCGCGCTTTGCGTGTTCCCTCTGCTCGCCGCGGAAAAACGTTTAACCGCCCTTTCCGAAAGCCGTTAGAATTCGCGGCGAACCACTAACTCGACGACTGACAGGAGAAGCAATGAGCGACATTCCGTCCTACACGCCGCCGCCCCCGCCTCCGCCTCCGCCCGGTGGAAGTTACACACCGCCTCCGCCTCCTCCGCCCGGCGGTGCGCCAAGCAGCGACCGCACCATCATGCTTGTCCTCTCGTACCTCGGCATCCTCGCTTTGATCCCGCTGCTGGTGAAGAAGGATGACAAAGAAGTCCAGTGGCACGCCAAGAACGGCCTCGGTCTCGCCGTGGCGTGGATCGTTCTCTGGATCGTCATCTTCATCGTCGAGCGTTTCCTGCCGTCAGTTGTCACGTGCGGCCTGGCGTTCGTCCATTGCATCCTGGCACTCGGATACATTGCCGTGATCATCATGGCCATCATGAAAGCGCTCAAGGGCGAACGGATGCGCTTCCCTGTCATCAGCGACTTCGCCGACACCCACTAAAGGAGAACAACGATGGATACACCTGGCGGTTCCTACACCCCTCCACCACCGCCGCCCCCGACGGGCGGAACGCCTGCCCCTGTTGGCGGCGGCGATATCGTCTACCCGCAGCAGCCGCCGAAAGATCCGGTGCTGATCGCGGTGCTCAACGGACTGGTGGCCGGCTGCGTCGGCTACTTCATGATCGGCCAGAAGATGAAAGGGATCACCGCGGTCATCGCCTGGGTTCTGGGCGCGTTCTTTACCTGCGGCACCGTCTCACTGCTGGTCTCCATCGTGGGCGCGATCGACGGCTACCTGCAGGCCCAGCAGCTCAAGGCTGGTGTGCCGGTCGGGCAGTGGACCTTCTTCAACGATCACAAGTAATTTGGCTTTGCATTGAACGCAAAAGGCGCCGCAAATCGCGGCGCCTTTTTCTTTTCATTCAGAAAAAACTCTGTATCATCCTTCTCTCAAGAAAACGTGCCTGAAAACGCCATCGCAGTCGCCCTGATTCTTCCGGACCTCACTCGCAGCGTCGCCGAAGAACACCTCTCCGAGCTTGAAAAACTGATCGAGACAGCCGGCGGCACCGTCGTCGACCGCGTCTTCGCCAAACGGCCGCGTCCTGATCCGGCCACGTACGTCGGCAGTGGAAAAGCGGAGCAGCTCAAGTCGCTGGCTGCAAACAGTGGCGCGAAGCTGATCGTCTTCGACGACGACCTTTCGCCCGCGCAGGCGCGCAACCTCGAGAAGATCACCGAAGTCAAGGTGATCGACCGCAGCGGCCTGATTTTGGATATTTTCGCTGGCCGCGCGCGCAGCCGCGAGGCGCGCACGCAGGTGGAACTGGCGCAGCTCGAATATATGCTGCCGCGCCTGACGCGCGCGTGGACCCACCTCGAACGGCAGGCCGGCGGCATCGGAACGCGCGGAGTCGGCGAGACGCAGCTCGAGCTCGACCGCCGCATCATCCGCAACCGCATCGCGAGATTGAAAGAAGAGCTGACCAAGATCGAGCGGACGCGCGACACGCAACGCAAATCGCGCCACGCCGCATTTACCGTGGCGCTGGTCGGCTACACGAACGCCGGCAAGTCGACGCTGTTCAACCGCCTCACCAGCGGATCGGCAGAAGCGGCCGACAAACTCTTCGCCACGCTCGACGCCAAATCAGCGAAAGCCGCGTTCGACATGCCGCGCGAGACCGTCATCATCGACACCGTCGGCTTCATCCGCAAACTTCCGCACCACCTCGTGGCCTCGTTCCGTTCGACGATGGAGGAGGCGGTTGCCGCCGACCTCGTGCTGCACGTGATCGACTCCAGCCATCCGCAGTTCGAAGATCAGCGCGCCGTCGGCGAAGACGTCCTTCGCGACCTCGGCGTGAAGCTGGATCGCGTGATCGAGATCTACAACAAAAGTGACATCACGGAGTCGGGAGTCGTGGGTCGGGAGTCGGGAGTCGGAGGAGACCAACCC
>DATART010000412.1:0-10896 GCA_036264035.1 Thermoanaerobaculia bacterium
GGTCGCGGAGGGAACTCACGCCGCCTGGTATTTGATCCGCGACCCCGCCGGGTCGGTGATGTGCTGTAACTGCGTTCCGGCGGTCGCTCGCTTCGCTCGGACCGCCGGCTACCATACGTGACGCCTCCGGCGTCCGTTGCAGCGCGCCTACGTCGTCGCCAGCCCCAACTCCCGCAACACACTCACTTTCGCGTCGATCATCACGTGATGCTCCAGCCCGAGGAGGTCTGCGAGCTTGCGGACGAGGTAGTTTTCGTATTCGGTGAGACGCCCGTCCGCGTAGGCCATGCGCCACATCGTCTTTACGATCTCAATGCGATCGGTGAGCGTCGCGTTGCGGCGGATGAAATGCGTCAGCGCGAAATGGTCGATCGTCTGCGCGCGGATTTCGGCGGCCGCCTTCACCAGCTCCTGCGCCATCGTGTCGTCGAGCGCGAACGTCCGCTTGAGATACGTGACCAGGTCCTCATCCTCTTCGCGGCTCAGCGTACCGTCGGCGTAGCCGATATCGAGGAGCACCGCCGCAGTGGCCAGGCGCAACGGATCCTGCTGCTGCGGCGGCCGGTCGTCCGTGCAGACGCCGCCTTTGAAGCGTTGCATCAATTTTGCGAAAGACATGATTAGTAGATTAGTGGATCAGTAGATTAGTAGATCAGATGGCTCCTGATTCTACCGATCCACTGATCTACTAATCGACTAATCTACTGAAACCATGCCCAGAGTTGAAATCGATTCGCTTCCCCCCACTTCGCGCACCTGGCTCTTCGGAATCTCGCCCGCGCTGAATGAGACGCAGAGCCGGCAAGTGCTGCAGCAGGTCGATGCCTTCCTCGATGAATGGGCCGCGCACGGCACTCCTGTGACCTCGGCGCGCGCACTGCTCGAAAACAGTTTCCTCGCCATCGCCGTCGACGAGCGCAGCGAAACATCCGGCTGCTCGATCGATCGCATGTTCGGACTGCTCCGCCAATTCGAGCGCGACCTCGGCGTGCAGATTCTCGACTCGAATCGCGTCTTCGTCCGTCACGGCGACGGTCGCGTCGATGCGCTCACACGCGCCGATTTTCGCGATCGCGGCGATCGCCACACGATCGTCTACGACACGCTCGCCGAACGCCTCGGCGACATCCGCAGCGGCCACTGGATCCGTAAAGCCGAGGAAGCGTGGCCGGGGAAATTGCTCGGGGCGTAAGGTCGCTCACAAGTCCCTCGGATTCATCACGATCGCCGCGTGCGCGGGAAGGATCCATGTTCCTTTCGTCTCGATCGGGATGATGCCCGGGCCGCCGTAGGCGGGTGAATCGCTCGACCAGCGCAGTTCCCATCGGCGGTCCAGCGGCGGTGCCAGCAGCGGTTCGGGGACGATGTCGAGCCGAATCTCGGCGCCGAGGTTGACGATGAGCAATCGCTGCTCGTAACGGAGGGCAAGTGCCTCTGCGCCGATGACCGCTCCGCGTACGCGTCCGGTCATCTCCGGCCGCAGCCGCAGCAGATCGCGATGCAAGGCCACGACCGCGGCATGCGCTTCGCGCTCGCCATGATCGAGTTTGCACCGCTCGAAGGTCATCAGGTCGCCCGGCGCCGCGAGGTCGCCGTCAAGCGCTTTCACCGACGGGAACTGTTCGAGCGACTCGCGACGCCCTTTCGCCACCGCCGCCGCGAGCTCCGGCTCGTGATCGGCGAAGAAAAGAAACGGCGCGGACGCTCCGAACTCCTGTCCCTGAAACAGCATCGGCGTGTTTGGTCCGAGGAGCAGCAGCGCCGTGAGCGCGCGGAATCGGCCCGGGTCGGTGAGGAAGTGCAGACGCTCGCCGCGCGCGGAGTTCGCGACCTGATCGTGATTCTGAAGGAAACAAACCAGACTCTCCGGCGGCAGATGCACGGACGGAGTTCCGCGCCGGTCTTTCTGCCAGGAGTAGTACTGCCCCTGATACAGAAATCCAAGCTGCGCCATCGACACGAACTCCTGCGGCGCGCCGTGGTAGTCGGTGTAATACGCCTCGCGTTTTCCGGTCGCCGCCACCATCGCGGCGTGATGCCAGTCATCGTTCCAGAGCGCGTCCAGACCGTAGTCATCGATCAGCTTCGCCTCCTGCGGCTCGTTTTCGCCGACGATGAAAATCGCTTTCTCCTTCGCTGCTTCGCGTGCGCGGCGGACGATCAGCGTCAGGACGTTTTCCTCCGACGCGTCTTTGATCGATTGCGTAGCGTCGAGACGCAAACCGTCGAGATGAAACTCGTCGATCCAGTACGCGGCGTTCTCCGCGAAGTACTCGCGCACTCCGGCGGCATTGGACCCATCGAAGTTCAGCGACTCACCCCAATCGTTCACGTACTTTTTCGTGAAGTAGTCGGGCGAGAATTGCCGCAGGTAACAGCCGTCGGGGCCGCAGTGGTTGTAGACGACGTCGAGGATCACGCCGAGTTGATGCGCGTGCGCGGCATCGACGAACGCGCGAAAGTCGTCAGGTGGGCCGTAGATGTGCGCCGGCGCCCAGAGATCAGCGCCGTCGTATCCCCAGCCGAAGCGGCCGGGAAACTCGTGCAACGGCATGATCTCGAGGAGGTTGATGCCGACGTCGCGCAATGCGCCAAGTTGTTCGATCGCAGCGCGCCAGGTGCCTTCGCGCGTGAACGTCCCGATGTGCATCTCGGAGATGACGAGGCTTCGTTTATCGACGCCGCGCCAATTGCCATCGCGCCATCGATAGGCGCCCGGATCGACAACCACGGAATCGCCATGCGGACCATCCGGCTGAAACCGCGAGGCAGGGTCGGGGTAGGTTTGATCGCCGCCATCGATGCGAACGCGGTAACGGGTGCCGGCTCGCGCGCCGTCGACGACGCCGCGAAAATATTCGCCATCCTCATTCTGCAGCGCGTAATCGGCGCCATCGATTACGACGCTGACTTCGCGATGCCCGGGCGCCCAGACGCGAAAGCTGGCCCCATTACCGGCGATCTCCGCGCCGATCGGTCGCTTTCTCTTCGTCATCGACAAAACGACGTGCACATCTCCGTCCAATCTGCGTACTCTGCGGATTGTGAACCTTCTCCACCTCTTCGACGTCTCGCTCATCGCGCGCAGCGACGAGATCGCGCTCGAATGGGATCGAGGCGAATTCACCTTCGGAGAGATCGAGCGCCGCAGCAACCGCGCCGCGCACGCGTTGCGCGGCCTCGGTTTCGCGAAAGGCGATCGCCTCTGCGTCTACCTCGGCAATCGCGTCGAGCTGATAGACATCTATCTCGCCTGCATCAAGCTCGGCGTCATCTTCGTCCCGATCAACATCCTCTACCGCGACCGCGAGATTGCCCACATCACGAACGACGCCGAGCCGCGGCTGACGATCACCGAAGCGGAGTTGCCTCAACTGTCGAGCGATCGCGACGATCGTCCGATCACTGATCTAGACGGCGATACACCCGCGGCGATCGTCTATACCTCCGGGACGACCGGCGCGTCGAAAGGCGCCGTTCTGACGCACAACAATTTCGCCGCCAATGCCGTCAACTTGTTGACCATGTGGCGGATCAGCGATCGCGACCGCTTCCTCCTCGCGCTTCCTCTCTTTCACATCCACGCCTTCGGCAATGGCCTGCACTGCTGGCTGGCCGGCGGCTGCCGCATGCGGTTGCTCGAACGCTTCGACCATCGCACCGCGCTCGATGAGTTCCGCGATTTCCGTCCCACGCTCTTCTTCGGCGTCCCGACGATTTACGTCCGCCTGCTGGACACGCCGCCGGAGACCGCCCGCGAGCTCGGCGAACGAATGCGTCTCTTCGTCTCCGGCTCTGCACCGCTGCCCGTGCATATCTTCGAACGCTTCCGCGAGCTCTTCAACCACACCATCCTCGAGCGCTACGGGATGACGGAGACCTTCATGACGCTGAGCAATCCGCTGATCGGCGAGCGCCGCGCCGGAACGGTCGGCTTCCCGCTGCCCGGCATCTCCGTGCGCATCGACGACGGCGAGCTGCTCGTGCGCGGCCCGAACGTCTTCGCCGGCTACTGGCGCCGGCCGGACGCCACCACCGCCGCGTTCACCGACGGCTGGTTCCGCACCGGCGACCTCGCCACCCGTTCCGCCGACGGCTACTACACGCTCCTCGGCCGCAAGTCCGATCTCATCATCTCCGGTGGCTTCAACATCTATCCGCGCGAAATCGAAGAGCTCCTGCTCGAACTACCGGGAGTGTCGGAAGCCGCGGTGGTTGGCGTCGCAGATGACGTGCGCGGCGAGGTGCCGATCGCGTTCATCGTCGCAAGTCCTTTCGACGCGGATGCGCTCGAACGGGCCTGCCGCGAGAACCTCGCATCATTCAAACTGCCGCGACGATTCGTGCAGGTCGACTCGATTCCACGCACCGCCTTGGGAAAAGTGCAAAAGCACTTGCTGCTGAGGTGAGCGACTACTACCTCAAAACCTCATCGACCAGATTCGGCGAGCAATTAAAAGCGTCGCGAAGCTCATTGAATAGCTTTTGGAGCTATTTAAAAGCGTCGGGAAGCTCATCGAATAGCTTCATGGAGCTATTCAAAAGCGTCGGGAAGCTCATCGACTAGCTCCATGGAGCTATTCAAAAGCCTCGGGAAGCTCATCGACCAGGTTCGGCAAGCAATGAGAGGCCTCGCGAGCCTCATCAAATAGGTTTGCAACCTATTAAGAGGCGTCGCGAACCTCATCAAATAGGTTCGCAACCTATTAAAAAGCGCGGCGGAGCTCATCGAATCGCTTCGCAACCTGTTGAAAAGGCTCGCGAACCTCGTCGAATAGGTTCCAAACCTCGTGAAAGGCACCGCCAGGCTCGTTGCCGAGGTCCCGGTAGCGAAGAGAATCATCCGCGGCATCGTGAAAGGCTTCGCGAAGTTCGTGAAACGCATCAGGACTCTGGCGTAACTCTGCCCAACCGTCAGCGTCGGGCTCAAGGCACTGGCCGTCCTGCACGGAAGGAGCGGCCGTGCGGACGCGTTCCTCATTCGCGCATGGCGTCTCCGCTCTTCTCTCTCTTCACCGGCCGCGCGTCGCGGCGGACCGTCGAAACGATCGTTCCCGAGCGGACGTTCGCCGACGTCGTCCTCCCGCCGGAAACGCGCCGCACGCTCGACGACGCGCTGGCGCAGGTGCGCAATCACAATCTGATCTTCAGCCGATGGGGACTCGGCGAGCGCCATGCCTCCGGCCTCGGCCTCGCGTTCAACTTCGCCGGACCGCCCGGTACGGGGAAGACGATCTGCGCCGAAGCGATCGCCCACAGCCTCGGCATGAAGCTCCTCGTCGTCGACTACGCGGAGCTCGAGTCGATGTGGATGGGCGAAACGCCGAAGAACATCGCCGCCGCATTCCGGTCAGCCGTGGAGCAGAACGCGGTGCTCTTTTTCGATGAGGCGGATGCGATCGCGGTGCGGCGCTCCGCGGGCGCGGCACTGGCCCAGGAGCGCGAGAGCAACGTCACGGTCAACGTGCTGCTGCGCGAGGTCGAAGCATTCAACGGCGTGGTGATCTTTGCCACGAATCTCGCCGCAAACTTCGATCCGGCCTTCGAGCGGCGCATCCGCACTCACGTACGCTTCCTGATGCCCGGCGCCGACGAGCGCGAGCGGATCTGGCAGGTTCAGATTCATCCGCGCAAGACGCCGCTCGCAGCCGATGTGAATTTCCGGGAGATCGCCCAACGCTTTGCCGCCAGCGGCGGTGAGATCAAGAACGCCGTACTCAAAGCCGCATCCGCGGCCGCGGCCGAATCAGGCGCTGACAGCAACAAGGCCATCCACCAGCACCATCTCGTGCGTGCGATGGAAGAGGTGCTCGCTGCGAAAGCGGTGATGAAGCAGTCGCTGTTCGAAGACGGACTGACGCAACCGGAAGATCCCATCGTCACCGCACTCCAGGCAGCCGAGCAGCGATGGCGCTCCGTCGCGCTGATGGCGCTCGGACTGGCCGGCGGGGCACTGGTGGCGGCCATCGTGGCTGTCACCATCGCACTGATGCGATGAGCGTCAAATCGCCGCATGACTGACGCCACAAAGCACTTGTTGCCGAGGTGAGCTATGTCAACCTTGACCGCCAGTATTTGGGGCGTCGACGATGGTGAGCAAGTGCAACGAGCTCGACGTAATCGTCGAACTCGCGGTAAATGACAAAGAAAGGGAAGCGTCGAAGTGGAAACCGGCGAACGCCTCCGACGCCACGGATTCTTGGGATGAGACTTCCCGCCGCGGGATGCTCGGAGATGAGATGCACGACGTCCTGGAATTCAGCCCACAGGCGGTCAGCAAGGCCCGGGCGTTCCGCGTCATACCACTGCAGGTAGTAGCGAATCTCCGATTCTGCGGCCTCGGTCGGTCTGACCGGTTTGCTCACCGCCCGAAGATATCGCGCTCGATCCGTTGCCGCACATCGTTCCAGTCAGAGGTGACATTCGTTCCGGCATCAGAAGCCGCACAACGGCGTTCAATCTCTTTCGCCCAGTCATCGTCGATGGCTGGATCAATTGCGCCGTCGAGACTGTCGAGCAGACGGGCTGCAAGTTCAGCGCGATCGGATTCCGGCAATTCGAGCACCTGAGAAAGCAACTTATCCGATTCATTCATCGCTTTTTGCATTTTAGCCCGAAACGCCGGCAGATCACCGTCGTCAGATAAGCCCCACGCGCCGCAGCCGCAGCGCGTTCCCGATCACAGTCACGGAACTGAACGTCATTGCTGCGCTGGCGATCATGGGGCTCAATAGCAGTCCGAAGAACGGGTAGAGCACGCCTGCGGCGATGGGGACGCCGAGGATGTTGTAGAGGAAGGCGAAGAAGAGGTTTTGTTTGATGTTGCGCATCATCGCTTCCGACAAATTGCGGGCGCGCACGATGCCGCGGAGGTCGCCCTGGATGAGCGTCAGGTGCGCACTTTCTATCGCGACGTCGGTGCCGGTGCCCATGGCGATGCCGACGTCGGCGCGGGCCAGGGCGGGAGCGTCGTTGACGCCGTCGCCGGCCATCGCGACGCGCTTTCCTTTTTCCTGCAGGCGGCGCACGACTTTTTCTTTATCCGCGGGCAGGACCTCGGCGGCGATGTCGTCGATCCCGAGTTGACGTGCTACGGCTTCGGCGGTGGCGCGGGCGTCGCCGGTGAGCATCGTGATGGCGATCCCTTTTTCGCGGAGTTGTCGAAGCGCGTCGGCGGTCGTTGATTTGATCGGATCGGCGATGGCGATGAAACCGGCGGGGTTTCCATCGATGGCGACGAAGACGACGGTTGCTCCATTCGCTCGATGTTGCTTTGCTTTTTCTTCGAAGGCGGTGACGTTACCGATGAAGGCGGCCTTGCCGATGGCGACCGAGTGTCCATCGACGTTTCCGCGGATGCCTTGGCCGGCAATGGTCTCGACGCCGGTTGCGGTTTTCGCCTCGGTCGCTGCGGCGACGATCGCGTTGGCTAGTGGATGTTCGCTGGCTCGTTCGACGGCGGCCACCATGTTCAGGACCGTGGCATTTTCTACAGGGAGCACAGACAAGAGTGTCTGTGCCACACTCGGTTTCCCTTCTGTCAGCGTTCCCGTTTTGTCGATGACCAGCGTGTCGATGCGCGAGAGCAGTTCCAGCGCCTCGGCGTTCTTTACGAGGATGCCGGCGGTGGCGCCGCGGCCGGTGGCGACCATGACCGACATCGGAGTGGCCAGGCCGAGGGCGCAGGGGCAGGCGATGATGAGCACGGCGACGGCGTTCACTAGTGCGTGCGCGAAACGCGGCTGCGGGCCGATGAGCGACCAGACCACGAACGTGATCGCGGCGACGGCGATCACGATCGGGACGAACCAGGAGGCCACGACGTCCGCGAGGCGTTGAATCGGCGCGCGGCTGCGCTGCGCTTCGCCGACCATGCGTACGATCTGCGCGAGGAGCGTGTCGGCGCCGACGCGCTCGGCTGCGATGACGAATGCGCCGGCGGTGTTCACGGTGCCGGCGGTGACTTTCGTCCCAACGATCTTCGCGACCGGGATTGGTTCGCCGCTGATCATCGATTCGTCGACCGAGCCGCTGCCTTCGATGACGGCGCCGTCGACGGCAATCCGTTCGCCGGGGCGGACGCGGATGCGCATCCCGGGCGTGATCATCGCCACGTCGACGTCCTCGTCGCTGCCGTCGTCGCTGATCACGCGCGCGGATTTCGGCGCGAGGCCGAGCAGTTCGCGGATCGCCCCGGAGGTTTTGTCGCGCGCGCGCAGCTCGAGAACCTGTCCGAGGAGGACGAGCGTGATGATCACCGCGGCCGGCTCGTAGTAGAGCGGCAGGATACCCATGCTGCGGAACGACGCCGGGAACGCTCCGGGGAACAGCGTGGCCGCGACGCTGTAGAGGTAGGCGGCTCCGGTGCCCATGCCGATGAGCGTGAACATGTTGAGGTGCCGGGAAGCAATCGACGCCGCTCCTCGGACGAAGAACGGCCAGCCGCACCAGAGCACTACCGGCGTTGCCAACGCCAGCTCGAGCCACGGAAGCCACGGCCACATCGCCAACCGGTGAAAGCCGAACATCTCGGACATGCCGAGGAAGAGCAACGGGATCGAGAAGATCAGGCTGAACACGAAGCGGCGCCGCATGTCGAGCAGCTCAGCGTTCGGCGCGTCGTCGAGCGATGCCATCATCGGCTCCAGCGCCATCCCGCAGATCGGACAGACGCCCGGCGCGTCGCTCACGACCTCGGGGTGCATGGGGCAGATAAACAGGGACGAGGGAGGTGAGGCAGGGACGAGGGACGAGGGAGGAGGGACGAGGGGAGAATCGCCGTGCTCGTGGCAATCGTGGCAAGTCTCTTCGGTTCCGTCGCCCATTGCGGACTTCATATCACCAGGTGCGGGCAGCTACCGTGATTCGTACCGCTCGTCCCTCGTCCCTCGTCCCTGCCTCACCCCACTGATTCTGACGCGCATGCGTTCCGTATTTGCTAAACTCCAGCGCACTCCCGTGAAACCAACTAACCCCGAGGAAGTTTTCCTGAGGAACCTGTGCCTGATCGACAAGGCCATCGGGTACGTCGGACATCGCAATCGCCTCGGCCGCGATGAGGAGGAAGAGTTCGGCTCGTACGTGAAGTTCAAGCTTATCGAGAGCAACTACTCCATCATCCGCAAGTTCGAAGGACGGAGCGCGTTCTCGACGTACATGACCACGGTGATCCAGCGGATGTTTTTCCAGTATCGCGTGCAGATGTGGGGCAAGTGGCGGCCTTCGGCGCAGGCGCGGCGGCTCGGCGATAAGGGAATCACGCTGGAGCGCCTGCTGACGCGCGACGGCTACACGTACAGCGAAGCGGTGGCGTGCCTGACCACGGGGCAGCCGCCTCTTTTTACGGTCGACGAGATCGAGGCGATGTATGTCCGTCTGCCGATCCGGCACGCGCGGCCCGTGCTCGTCGCGGCGATGGAGATCAAGGACGGCGGACCGTCGGTCGAGCCGGCGCTGTTCAGCGGCGAGCGCGCGGTGACTGCACGCCACACTGCCGCCACGGTCGATGCGGCCATCGCTACGATGGAAGCGGAAGATCAGGTCATTCTACGCATGCGCTTTTGGAATGCGCGAACGATCCCGGAGATCGCACGCGCGTTGAAACTCGACGACAAGAAGCTGTACAAGCGGATCAATAAGTTGCTGGCGCAATTGAAGTTCACGCTGGAAGGGGCTGGCGTCAATGCCGAAGCCGCCTGCGAACTGCTCGATCATCCCGATCACGAGGTTGCCTTCGCATTTCCTGGTGGCGAGGGAAAACCGGAGTTCCGTCACTCTAAGCCGTTGGACGCCGTGGGGGCGGCCAAAGGCAGTTGAGAAAGTGACGGAGATGGAGCACACAGGTTTTCCTTCCGACGAGACGCTGGCGGCATTCATCGACGGCAGGCTCGATGCGGAAACCCGGGCGAACGTCATCGCGCATATGACAACTTGCTCCGAGTGCTATTCCGTGTTTCTGAGCGCGACGGAGTTGCCGTCGGTTGCCGCGGCGCGCGATGTCTGGCGGCCGCGCCGCGCATGGGTGGCGGTGGCGACGACGACCATCGCGGCCTGCGTCGCCTGCGCGTTTCTGATCACGCCCGTTCGCGACCGAATCCTGCACCGCGAGGACGGGATGGCGTCGCTGACGAAGGCGGCACCGCCGCAACGGACGATCGCCGGACGCATCTCCGGCTTCCCATATCAGTCGCCGGCGCCGGTGATGCGCGGATCTAAATCCGATCCGCTGCAGAATCCGGCGAACGCGTCGCTGCTCACCGCCGCCGCCGGCGTGCAGCGATCGGTCGCCGCCCACCGCACGGCGGCCAACCTCCACGCTTCCGGAGTCGCGAACCTTCTCCTCGGCAACGACGACACCGCCATCGACACGCTCCACGAGGCGCTGCTCGCCGAGACCGGCCAACGCACCATGGCCGCCGCGATCGCCGAGTCAGATGACGTGTCGTTGCTCAACGACCTTTCCGCCGCGCTGTCGAACCGGGCCATCGATCAACGACGTCCGGTTCCCGATGCCGTCGAAGCCGTCCGCTGCGCCGACCGCGCCTGGCGCGTCGGCCACACGCCCGAGGCGGCCTGGAATCGCGCCGTCGCCATCGAAGCGCTCAACGGCCGCGGCCACGCGATGACCGCGTGGCACGACTACCTCGCCATCGACGCAACCTCGCCCTGGGCGGTGGAAGCGCGCAAGCGAATGGCGGACTAGCTGCAAATTGTGGTTACCGGCAGAGCTGGTGTGGCACAGACACTCTTGTCTGTGGGCCGCCGCGAAGCGGCACGAAGCCACCGGAGGTGGCTCGTACGGTAGCCGGTGGTCCGAGCGAAGCGAGCGACCACCGGAAACATCGGAGCGGAGACATTTCTCGACCCCGGCCGGGGTCGCGTATCAAATACCAACCG
>DATART010000080.1:0-5778 GCA_036264035.1 Thermoanaerobaculia bacterium
AATCGCGGGGCGATGACGGCGCGAACGCGGCTCTTTGTCCTGCTTTCGGGCGCTGTTTTGCTCGCGCTCATCGCTACGTTCGGCTTCTTCTTTTTCCGCGACAACTTCTCGACGCACTACCCGATCAAGGTGCTCTCCGCCGCGGCGTTTCGCGCCGGCGAAATCCCCTGGTGGAACTTCGCGGACGGCGGCGGCCAGCCGCTGGCCGACAACCCGAACACGCTGACGTTCTATCCCGACAACGTTCTCTATCTCGTGCTGCCCGCGCACGTCGCGTTCAATCTCCACTTCCTGCTTCACTTGATCCTCGGCTGGTTCGCGATGCGATCGCTGACGCGTTCCCGCTTCGGCGCATGGATGTGGGTGCTGTCCGGCGTAGCGATATCGGCGCTGTGCTTCTACAACCTCATCGCCGCGGTTGCCCTGATCCCGCTCGCCCTCCTCGGCGCCGAACGCCGCAACGCGGTGCAACTCGGCATCGCCTTCGGACTGCTCGTACTGGGCGGAGAGCCCGTAATCATCGTAGCCACCGCGATTGCCGTGCTGATTCTCTCCGCCCCTCCCGATCTCCGCGTGAAACCGTTCCTCGCAGCGATCGCAATCGCCCTGTCCATCGCCGCCCCGCAACTGATCGCATTTGCGGAGATCGCAAAAGAAGTCGAACGCGCGCACGGCTACTCGGCGCAAACAGTCCTCAACGCCTCGTTCGATCCAAGACGATTGCTCGAAGTGCTCATCGGCCCGGTCATCAGAGTGGAGGCTCTGCATCTCTTCCCATCACTCATCGTCGGCATCATCATCATCCCGGCGATCTTCCGCCGCTCTCGCTACACCCTCATCGCCGCGATGATGCTTTTCTTCGCCCTCGGCGCGTTCAATCCGATCGTGCGGCTCCTGGTCGAATCGGTCAGCACGCTGCGCGTCGCACGCTTCCCGGCAAAATTCGCGATGGTCATGTGCGCGGCGCTCGTCGTCCTCGCCGCGGAGTACGTGCGGGAATCTAAGACGCCGCGGATCTGGACGATCGTCACATTCGCGCCGCTCCTCATCTGGATGATCTTCACCATTCCCCTCGACTGGTTCGCGCCGTACCGCGTTACGCCTCAACTAACGCGCCGCGTCTTCTCGCCGAGCATTCCGGGCGGACAAACGATCGACCGCGACGATTACCGTGAACGCGCGCGACGGCTCGAGCCGCTCTTCGGCGCGACTGCCGGACTCGAATACGTCCTGAACCGCTCCGGCGACGGCATGCACTCACTCCTCAGCCGCATCGCTTCCGAACGCTTCGCCACGACGCATAACCCGAACTGGCTGCGCATCGCCACGGCCAGTCCGTCGATCGTCCCCGCCGCGTATGCCGCGCCGACGATTCCCGACGCAGTCAACATGATCGAATCCGGCGCTCCCGCCGTCGCGCCGAAGGCATTCACATCCGCGCCCGGCGCACGAGTCACGCGCGTCGCACGCAACGGACAGACCATCTCGATCGATGTCTCAAGCTCCGGTCCCGCGCTGCTCGCCGTCGATCAGTCCTACTTCCGCGCCTGGTCCGCGATGATGGCCGGCCGCACGCTCGAAACGATTCCCGTCAACCTCGATCGCCTCGGCGTAATCGTTCCGAGCAGTGGAACCGTGACGCTAACCTTCGGCCGCCACCGAATACTTGTCCGCATCGCCTGGCTCATCTCGACCCTCGTGCTCCTCACGCTCTCCGCGTCTCCGCGCCTCCGCGTGAAAAAAACTCAATCGCCGCCCCAGCCAGATACAACGACCCCGCAATGACGATCGACGAGTAGTCGGAAGCCAGCGCCTTCTCAATCGCAACCCGAGGATCAGGTTCCGCGACACCATCATCACCCGCAAGCACAACCAACCGCGACGCCGATTCCGATCGCGGCGGGTACGGTTCGGTCGCGATGATCGCGTCGAACAGCGGAAAGAGCGCGTACGTCACCTCGGCCACGTTCTTGTCGCTCATGATCCCGAACACGAGCAGCCGGGGAGAAGGAACATGCTCGATGATGAAAGGCACGATCGCGGCGATGGCGTGCGCGTTGTGACCGCCATCGATCCAGATCGTTTTCCCACCGCGTTCGATCCGTTCCAGCCGGCCGCGCCACCGCGTCCTGGCGACGCCGCGCTCGATCGAGTCGGTCGTGATTCGAGGTAGCAGCGGACGCAGCTCCTCCGCCGCGCGCACGGCAAGCCCCGCGTTCCGCTGCTGGAAATCGCCGGCGAGCGGCGTGGCATGTGTCGACGTCACGACATGGAACGGATTGCCGAACATCGCCGCGCGATGGCGAAGTACGCCGAGGACTCGGGGGTCATCGTTTGAGGTCAGCACGATCGCGCCGCGATGGATCACGCCCGCCTTCTCACCGGCGATCTGGCGAATCGTCGTGCCGAGGAACTCAGTGTGATCGAAACCGATCGGAGTGATGAGCGCGGCGAGAGGGCGGACGACATTTGTCGCATCGAGCCGTCCTCCCATTCCCACCTCAAGAACCATCACGTCGCAATCCACGAAGGCGATGAAGGCGAGGAGAGTCAGAGCTTCGAAGTACGTCGGGACGATGTCAGCGCGATCGGCGGCAGCGCGAAGTTTTTCGATCGCGGCGCACAACATCGCGGACGAGATCATCGATCCGCCGATCATCCATCGCTCTCGCAACTCCACGAGATGCGGTGACGTGTAAAGTCCGGTGCTGTATCCCGATGCGTTCAGAATCGAGGCGAGCGTCGACGACGTCGATCCTTTGCCGTTCGTTCCCGCCACGATGATCGACGGGCAGGCACGCTCCGGATTCCCCAGCTCGCGCAGCAGCGCGCGCATGCGCGACAGGCCCGGACGGATGCCCGAACTTTGGAGCGCATCGAGCCAGAGCAGCGGCTCGGGCGTCACGACGCCGCTTCGCGCCGTTTGCCGGTGAACATGCGGAGGAACCGCGCCAGCGCCGGCTTCATCTCCGACCGCGGCGTGATCAGGTCGACCATCCCATGTTCGACGAGGAACTCGGCGCGCTGAAATCCCTCGGGTAGCGTCTGACGAATGGTCTGCTCGATCACGCGCGGCCCGGCGAAGCCGATCAGCGCCTTCGGTTCTGCGATATTTAAATCGCCCAGCATCGCGTACGACGCGGTCACACCGCCTGTGGTCGGATCCGTGAGAATCGAGACGAACGGCAGCCGCGCTTCGGCCAGCCGTGCCAGCGCCGCCGAGATTTTCGCCATCTGCATCAGCGACAAAATCCCTTCCTGCATGCGCGCGCCGCCGGACGTCGAGACGACCAGCAGCGGCTCCTTTTTCTCCAGCGCGCGTTCCGCCGCGATGGTGATCTTCTCGCCGACCACGGAGCCCATCGACCCGCCCATGAACGCGTACTCCATCGCGCAAATCACGACGCTGATGCCGTCCAGTTTCCCCTCGGCACACAAGACCGCATCGCCCTTGCCGACGCGCGCTTCGTAGACCTTCAGCCGGTCGCGATAGCGTTTCGTGTCGCGGAACTCGAGCGGATCGGCGGAGCGGATGTCGCCGGCGAACTCTTTGTATTTGCCGTCATCGAAGAGGATCTCAAACCGCTCGCGCGCGCTGAGCCGGAAGTGGTAGCCGCACTTCGGACAGACGTTGAAATTCTGTTCCACTTCCTTGCGATAGACGATCTCTTTGCAGTCGTCGCACTTGACCCACAGCCCCTCAGGAATCGCGACCTGCTTCTCGACCGCTTCCTTCGGCTTTTTCTCTTTGCGGAACCACGCCATGGCGGGGGACTCTAGCTCAAGTCGCCGGCGGAGCGCCACGCCGCGGCCGATGCAATGAGCAGTGCAGCGAGCGGCGTCAGGAGCACGCGCGGCGCAGAGGCGAGAATCCACCAGGTCGGGTCGGGAAGGTGGATGTAGAAGAAAAATGCGGCGGCGAACGTGAGCAGTGCGATGAGAAGCGGAAGCGCGGCGTTGCGGCGATTCGGCGCAATCGCGATCAACACGATCGGCACGATCCACGGGAGACCGTAAAGTTCGTATGTCGCCGCTTTGGCGAGTGTGAGCAGCGTCGTCGGCACCGCCGCGAAGTAGATCGGCATGCCGGCGCCGCGGTAGTACTCGGAGAGGTTGTGGACTCTCACGAACGCCAGCTACGCGCCGAGGAGGATGGCGGCAGGGGCGGCAATGAGCATCGCCTGTTTGAAAGCCCTGCGAACGACGATCAGAGCGATGACGACGGCGATCGCGAACGTTGCCCCTTCGATCTTCGTCATCGCGGCGCCGGCCAGTCCAAGTGCGGCGAGCACGATCTGCGCGCGTCGATCGCGGATGAACGTGATGGCGACGATCGCCAGCGTTTCGAAAAAGATCAGTGGCGGTTCGCCCGCGCCGGCGGCGTCGGCGATTGCGAACGCGTAGGCGAGCGTCGCCGCCATCAGCACCGCGACGCGATCGTCGCGAGAGGTCGAGCGAACGAGTGCCACGCTGCCGAAGAGAAAGAGCGCCGTCGAAAGCACGGCCGCAAACCACGAGAACTGACGGGCGATGGTCTCCGACCAGACGTAGATCAGCGGCAGCAGCAGCGGATAGCCGGGATTCATCCGCACCGTGTTCGGGTCGGCCAGAAAACCGAGCGTGATGCCGCCGTCGCGATAGAAATGCACCGCTTTCGGTCCCCAGAAGAAATGGAGGTCGCCGCAGCTCAGGCGCGCGTCGAGGAGTCCATAAATGAAGAGGATGGCGATGATGATCAGGGCGGCCATCGCAACGCGATTCATCGGAGCTTTTTCGCGCGTCATCAGCGGCCGCGCCACGTAGATGCCGATCGCTGTGATCACGACGACGATCGCGATGACGACGCCACGGCTCCAACCGATCGAGACGATCGAAAGCGCCGCCAGCACCGCCGTGACGATTGCCGATCCTGCCGCGCCGGCTACCGCGAGGCGTCCGCCGAGGTCGAGCTTCTTCACCGCATCGAGTCGCCAGATGGCGATACCGATCAGTGGCAGGAGCAGATACGCGGTGAACGCGACCACGTCGTTCACGGAATCGCCTCGTAAATTCGCCCTTCCGGCAATTCGCGAAACAGCCGGTAGTGCGGGTTCGAAAGCGGCTCCCGAACAGCCAGCACGAATTGCGGACGATCGGGAGCATCGAGCGCCGGCGGCACGACGCGATGCCGCGGCATCATCCCGCCGGCCGTCAAATACAGCGTGATGTCGTAGTCAGGCGCCTCGGCCGGCCGGATCGCCGTCACCGTCGCGCCGCGCGGCACGATCTCCGCCGCGGCGCGCGACAACAGAATCATGTCGCGGCTCGGGTACATCGTTGGCGCCACGTGATCCTGCACCGTCTTCGGAAACGTGAAGTACGGCCCGCCGCGCGCGTAGTAAACACGGACGAGCGCCGCCGCGAAAACGACGGCGGCGGCCCAGGTCAGGACGGAGCGCGCGGTCTCGCGGTTCGTCAGATCTCCCGGAAAATGTACGGCCGCAGCACGTCCAGATTGTCCTCGAGCTTCGTGACGTCGAGGAAGCGCAGTGTGGCCGCGATCGACGACAGCAGCGAGTTGCCGTCCTGCGGCGTGTAACAGAAGCCGACCACTTTGCGCGGACTCGGCACGGTGAGCGTCGACAGCGGCATCACGGTCTGATTCAGGATGCGGCCGAAGTAGCCGTGGTCGCGCCCGAACGAGAAGATCTGATTCACCGAACGCTTGTTCGTGCACGCCACGCGCGGATTTGAGCGCAGCAGCGACTTGACCTGCTCCAGGGTCGTGTCATGTTTCAG
>DATART010000106.1:0-5184 GCA_036264035.1 Thermoanaerobaculia bacterium
GCTGTTGCCGCGCGTTGAAAAACTGTTCGCGCTCTTTCTGCGCGGCGTCGAACTGCTCTCTCCACTGCGACTGCGCGGCCTTCATCGATGCGTTGAGATCCTTCTGCAACTGCTGGATTCGTTTCTCGGCCGCAATGCGCTCCTCGGGCGGCATCGTCTCCGCGCTCGTTCCGAGCTTCGTGCCGAGCATCGAGATTTCGTTGATCTGCGCGCGCTGCTCCGGCGACATCGTGAACCGCGGCAGCTTCGGCGGCGGGGGAAGATTGATGACGACCGGCTCGGGCGAATTGGCGGCATTCGACTCCGAGTCCGAATTGTCGCTTTCATCGGCGACGTTGGCATCCTCCGCTTGCGGCGGAGGTGTGGGCGGTATCGGCTGTTCCACACCCGGCGGAGCGTTCGGATTTGCCGGCGGTGCATGCCGGATCTCCTTCCCTCTCACCTGCGGCGGAAGCGGCGCGCGCATCGGCTGGATTTCCAGCGAATCGACAAGCGACGCTGCGTCGCCCATCGTCATCAGGATGTTGCCAACGTCGGGCGTGCGATCCGTCGCGCCCGCCGGCATCGGCAGCGCCGACACCTCGGCAAGACGCTGCTGCAGATCGCCGCGAATCGTGGCCAGCCGCCGATCCATTTGGCGCGTCCGCGCATCCGCTTCCTTCCGGTACGCCGACTCCAACGCGCTGCGCGACGACCGATACGAATAGATGACGATCACGCTCAGCGGCAAAACCGAGAGGAGAAAGCAGGCGAGCACAAGCTGAGCACGGATCTTCATCGAAGCAATCGAGATGGTAAGACGGAATCCGGCGGAGAAGGTTTGGGCCTGTCATCCTGAGCCGCCGGAGCGACGTAGGCGAAGCCGAAGTCGCGCAGGACGGTCGAAGGATCCCCGGCTGCTAACCCGGGTTGGGCGGCGGAAGCGGGTTACCAGCCGGGGATCCTTCACCGTCCTCCGCCGCTACGCCTTCCGGCTGCGCAGCTTCGGCGGTTCAGGATGACAATCACCGCAAGTACCGGCAGAACAACTCCGCCACTGGACGCACGATCAATCCTCGCTCCTGCAGCGCCAGCGCACGAGGATGACTGTCGGTGCACGCGATCGCGTCAAACAATCCGCTCGATTGGATCGTGTCGAATGCATCGCCGGGAAAGACTCCATGTGTGGCGATCGCGATCATCCGTCCCGCGCCGGCTTCGCGGTACGCGCGCGCGGCACTCATCAGAGACGTGCCGGTGCGGATCATGTCGTCGTAAATGACCACCGTCTCCCCTCTCAGGCTCGTGCTGACGGCGGTCACCTCGGTCGATTCGGCGCCGAGGCGGCGTTTGTACACAAAAGCGGCGGGGACGGCGAGATCGTTAGCGAGCGACTCCACCCACTTCGCGCGGCCGGCGTCGGTCGATCCGAGGATGAAGGAGGCGCCGCCGAGCTCGCGCGCGAGCGGTTCGATGAGCGGCTTCGCGTACACATGCACCGGATGCAAACTCCCCTCGAAGTAATGCGGAATGCCCTCGGTGTGCAGATCGAGCAGCAGGATCTGATTACCGTTCTTCGCGGGCGGAATGGACGAAAACATCCGCGCGCGATTCTTCGCCTTCACCGACTCGCCGCTCTTCGACGCGCGATCCATCGTCGCGTAGCCGTACCACGGCACGATCAACGTCAGCGTCTCCGCGCCGTTTTCGACGAGCGCGCAAGCGAGGTCGTACAACTCCAGCGTTGCCGTGTCTGAGATTGTGCCGCCGACCGCGACGACATGCTTGTCGATGACATTCGCCTCGACGCGCAGGTAGTGCTCGCCGTCCGGAAAGTTGCTCCGCGCCACGTCGCCGCGCGCGAACCCGCCCGCGCGCACGAGCGCCTCGGCCATGTAGTCGTAGTCAGCGATGGAGAAAACGAGCGTCACGCGCTACCGATGACTGGCTGCAGAAGCGACGCCGAGTTGCCTCAGAGGATCCCAATTGATCGGCGGATGATGCTCCTGGCTGAACCACGGAGCGCCGCTCAGCAGCCAGCGTTCGCGCAATTGGTCGTGCGTAAAGTCGAAATCGTCGAAACCGAACTCGGTTCCGCAACACACGCAAATGTTGTGATCCTCCGCCGGCCACGGAAGCGGCTCGTAAAGACAAACTGGGCATCGGTTATTCATTGACATTCCCTTTCGAAGTACTCGATCCCGCGGTGACGCCTGTACAAGTACGTGCCTATGTAGTTACTCCTACGAAGGATACCGAATTCCCCGGTTGATGAATCGAAGCGAATCAGCGCCCCATCCCGCCGCCGTCGGCACTCCCGCATCGAAGAAGTCAACGGTTTGGTCAGGAAATCATCGGCGAACATTTCGTACTCGAATTGATCGGCCCACCCATGCTCGATCTTGTGCTTGTCGAAGTGAATGAGCCGTTTTCCGATCTCGAAGCCCTTCGTCCGCAGCACCGTCACAGACCAACCCTACCGCACTACTCCTCATCCACCTCATCCGGCGCGTCGAAGTTCGTCCAGACGTTCTGTACGTCGTCGTGATCGTCGAGCATTTCCATCAGGCGCAGCATCGACTTCGCCTTCTGCTCGTCGAGGCTGATCGAGTTCGACGCGATCTGACCCATCTTCGCTTCGACCGTCGGAATCTTGTTCTTCTCCAGCGCCTCGCGCACCTGCTCGAAGGCATCGGGCGAGGTGTAGACCTCGAAAACTTCCGGATCGCCGCTCTGCAGATCATCGGCTCCTGCTTCCAGCGCCACTTCCATCAGCCTGTCCTCGGAAACCGCGCTCTTCTCCACCGCGAAGTAGCCTTTACGTTCGAACTGAAAACGGACCGATCCCGGCGTGCCCATGTTGCCGCCGCACTTCTCGAAGATGTGGCGGATTTCGGGCGTCGTGCGATTGGTGTTGTCGGTCATCGTCTCGACCATGACCGCGACGCCGCCGGGGCCGTAGCCCTCGTACGTCAGCTCTTCATAGATCACGCCCTCGAGCTCACCGCTGCCGCGCTTGATGGCGCGCTCGATGTTGTCCTTGGGCATGTTGTTGGCCTTGGCCTCGGCCACGGCAGCGCGCAGACGCGGGTTGCCGGCCGGATCGCCGCCGCCCATGCGCGCGGCAACGGTCATTTCTTTCAGGATGCGGGTGAAGATCTTTCCGCGCTTCGCGTCGGCCGCACCTTTCTTGTGCTTGATGGTGCTCCATTTGCTGTGGCCGGACATCGGGATGCTCCTTATGGTCGGGCGGGACCGCGGTCCCGGATATTTTGAGGGGGCGCGATTATAGCCGAAGCGCCGCTATCTGCGATCGCCGACGGTGAGCCGCAATTGCCGCAGCCGCAGGTCGAGCTCCTCGGGCGTGATGTGCGCGTACTTTTCCGGCAGCAGCCGCCTGCTCGACGATTCGAAGACGGCCAGAAGCTCCATGTATTCGAGCAGCTCCGTATCGCGGCTCGGGAAGTAATCGGCGGCCGCGGCCACGAATTGAGCCGCGGATACCGAGGTCGATGAATCACGCGCCGCGTCGTCGTTCGCCATCAGGATCACCGCCTCGACGTCCGCGTTCGAATAGCCGACCAGCTTCTTCGAGAACGCGTCGCGAATCGCGGTGAAATCGACGTCGGTGTTGATCCGATTCTTGCGCACGCTCGCGCGGACGATGTCCTCGACTTCCTCCGGCGTCTGCGAATAAAGAAACGGGATCTTGCGATCTAGACGTCCGGCGCGCTTCAGGTCGACGTCGAGCTTGTCCGGCCGGTTCGTCATGACCAGAAAAAGAATCCGTCCTCGGTTCGAGGTGTCCGACATGAACTCCTTGATCCGTGCGATGACGCGCGATGATGTGCCGCCGTCGCCGTCGCCGTCCGTGTTGCCGAACGCGCGGTCGCCTTCATCGACGATGACGACGACCTGGCCGATGGCGCGGATGACGTTGAGAATCTTTTCCAGATTGCCTTCCGTCGCACCAACCCACTTCGATCGAAAGTTTTTCAGTTTGATCGTGGTCAGCCCGCACTCGCGCGCAAACGCCTCGGCAACGAACGTCTTGCCGGTCCCCATCGGCCCGGTGAAGAGAATGCCCATCGGAACGCGCGCGATCTGGCCCTCGCGAATGCTGCCGGCGATCACCAGCAGATCCTTTTTCACTTCCTCCATGCCGCCGACGACTTCGAAACCGAACGCGGGAACGACGAACTCGATCAATCCGAAGCACTCGCGTTCCAGGATTTCCCGTTTGCGGCTGGCGATGAGGCGATCGACTTCCTGCCGCGCGCGATCGTCGCGATCGGCGACAGCGCGTTCCACCGGCTGCGCGCCGGGAGCCAGCAGCTTGACGATCTCATCTTGACCCAATCCTGAAGTCAGCGCGGCCAGCTTCTTCGCGCGCTCTTTCGCATCGCTGCCGCCGAGAATCTTGGCGATGAAATCCTCGCGCTCGGCCGCTTCGCTCTCACTGCGCGGCGCGGGCGTGAGGATGGCGATGATCTGAATGGCCTTGAGGCCGGCGGTGATCTCGGCGTAACGATCCGCCTCCTTGTCGCTGAGCTGCGTATCGGCGATGAGCGCCGCGGCGCGCCGCGTATCGCGCTCCGGCATCGGCACTTCGACCACTGCCACTTTCGGATTCGAGATCAGCTTCGAGGCGAGATCGGTGAGGTTCTCGGAAATGAGGATGACGATGTTGTCGGTGTGCTCGATCTCCGGAAGAAACGACCAGCGATGCAGCGTCACGACGGCGCCGCGATCCGATTCGCTCTGGAAATTAGGATCGCCGGCCGGCGCGAGCGCCTCCGCGTATTCGAGGATTACGGCAGTCTTCGTCGACCCGATCAGCAGCCGCTCGATCGCCGCCAGCGCGCGCGTCTTGTCCTCGGGGAGCAGCAGGTCATCGAGATGATCGACCCCCTTCGCGCGCTTCAGAAAGCGAACGCCGGTAGCGACGTTGTAAACCGCGACGGTGTCCTTCGTCTCCTGAAGAAGTACGTTGCCGAGAAACTCGGTGATGCTGAGCGTCTCGCCGCCGCTGATCACCGCGTCGTACACGTTGCCGTGCAACACAAACACGGACGCCTCCCCGCGCACATAACGGCGTCGAAGGTCTTCGGCCCATGCGGGAAGGGTCTTGTCAGGCATTGGTTCTCCGAGGCGATGACGAAGAGATCTGCGTTCGGGTCGCGCGCGAAGGCGCGCTCGACAATG
>DATART010000108.1:0-2627 GCA_036264035.1 Thermoanaerobaculia bacterium
CCCG
The DNA here is from genome assembly GCA_036264035.1 of Thermoanaerobaculia bacterium. Classification (GTDB taxonomy): domain Bacteria; phylum Acidobacteriota; class Thermoanaerobaculia; order Gp7-AA8; family Gp7-AA8; genus JADGNZ01. The sequence goes on from DATART010000108.1 coordinate 5, forward strand.
ATGCGATCGTCCACCTCACCGGCGACCTCGGCGCCGGAAAGACCTTCCTCGCTCGCGCCATCGCTACAGAGCTTGGCGCCGACCCACGTGAAGTCGCCTCGCCGTCGTTCGCGATCGTCCACGAGTACCCTCGCCCCAACGCCGCGCCGATCATCCACATCGACGGTTACCGCCTTTCCGAGAACCGCCGCGAATGGCTCGAGATCGGAATCGACGACCTCCTCTCCGGCCCGGGCGTGAAGTTGATCGAGTGGCCGAAGCGCGCATTCGAAGAGTTCGAGCCGGGTCATGTGGAGGTGACGATCCGCGTGCGGGAGGACGGGGGGCGTGAGATTACGGCGGAGTAGGCGAAGCCTCGATCGACGGGAAACTACGACGCTTTCTGGTTCGTGACCGCCGGCTTTCGAGGTTGTCGCGTCAGAAGAAACACAGGATGCGACTCAGCCAAACAATTGGTCGTACTCATCGTGTGTGCCGATCCAGAACCAAAGAATCCCGTGGGGCGAGTCCGAACCGACTGCGCGATGCGATAGACCGATGCGCACCGACCAGTATTTACCGACCTTCTTGAAGTGAAGTGAAGGGTGCTTCGCATCAGACTTCAACAGTTCAAAATTCTCTCGGGCCAGTTGCTGAAGCTCAGGTGAGAGCTCGTTGAAGTTACGCCAGAACCGTTTCGACGCCTTATGACTCAAAGTTCCGTCGTCTCACCGCGCTCGAATTCCAGCAGCGCCTCGTCAGCAAACTTGTCGAGCTTACCCGACGCGACGTCGACATCGAGTTGTCGATCCCACGCTTCCCAGTCGTATTCGGCAAACCAGCTTCGAAACGACGCCAGCTCCTGCTGCGAAAGGGTCTGCACATCTCTCTCGAGTTGCTCGATTTTGGTCATATCGTTTGAATCATAACGAACGGTCATCAATTTTTCCGGTACGCATCCGCCACCGCCCACCCGCACGCCGTCAGCACGCAGGAGACGATGAATTCGCCCCAGTCCGATGGCTTCGCGTTGCCGGCAGTGACGACGGGCAACCAGATGAGCAGCGTGAAGAGGCCCATCTGCAGCGCGGAGAGCGCAGCGGCGAGACCTGCGAGAACGCCGATGATCATCGCGATGCCGGCGGCAATGAACGTCGCGCCGGTGACGTAGGCCCAGGCGACGTGCCACGGCAGCCACGCCGGGACGAGCGGAGCGGTCGCATTCAGGTACATGAAATGCGCAACGCCGAACACGATCATCGACAGGCCATAAAGCACTCGTGCGATGCGCACGCCCGAGCCGCCGAACACGGACCATGCGGCCGCCGCGATCACCGCGATCTTGCAGATCGCCCAAGCGGTGCCGATCGAAGGCCTCAGAAAGAGGTCGGGAGCTCGCACCAGCAGGAGCCACACGAGGCAGTAGCCAAGCAGCAATTGCGACGCGAAAGCGACGGTGCGCCGCCAAATCAGGAGGATGCCGGAAACCAGCGGGACGAGCGCGCAGAGATACACCCAAAGCTCGCGCACCGAAACCCACTTCGGCACGGGCTGCCACACCACGTTGAAATCGCGTCGGAACAGGCCGTTGATCCCGATCGCGATCATCGCCGCGGCGAAGACGCAGCGGCCGACACACGCGATCCATGGCGCACGCTGTCCGGCATTCGAATTCATGAATGTGCCGAGGGTACCCGGCAAGTCTTCCGGCTGGCTGTCACATTCCGCGGAATATCGGCTGGCTAGCGCCGCGGACGTCCGAAGAAGAGGACGTAGCCGTCTGCGTCCTTCAGCTCAAATCCGCGAAGGCCGTCGTGCGTGTCCTCGAGTGGCGTTGAGAAAGTGACGCCGCGCGATGCGAATTCGGCGGCGAGGGCGTCGGGGTCGGGGACGCTGAGGTAGGCGTCCCAACGGGCGTCGGACTGCCGCTGCGAATTGGGCAGCGGTTCGACGCCGACGGACTTGAGCATGAGCATCGCGCCGTCACGAACCACGATCGCAAAGAACGCGTTTTCGGCCGGCTCGCGGAAGGCGACCTCGAAGGCGAGTTTGTCGCGGTAGAACGAAAGCGCCGCTTCGACATTGCGGACGATGAAGAAGGGCGCGATTCCGGAGATTGTTGGTCGCGTCATATCTACCCCACGAACTTATAGCCCATCCCGTGCACGGTCAGGATGTAATCAGGCCCGACCTTCTGCCGTAGCGAAGCGACGTGGACATCGACCGTCCGCGTGACCGGCATCGCTTCGTAGCCCCACACCTTGTCGAGAAGCTCGTCGCGGGTCAACAGCGCGCCGCGGTGCTCGACGAAGTAGCGAAGCAACTTGAACTCGAGACCGGAGAGCTCGATGGGGTTCCCTTCGCGCGAGACCTCGGCGTTGCGGAAGTCGACGTGGACGGAGCCGAAGGCGTAGACGTCGTTCGACCCGGCGGCGATGGTGCGCGAACGGCGCAACAGCGCTTCGATTCTCGCGAGGAGCTCGGCGGCGTCGAAAGGTTTGGTCAGGTAGTCGTCGGCGCCGAGTTTGAGGCCGAGGACGCGGTCGATGATCTGACCTCTCGCGGTGAGCATCAGGACCGGCGTCTGGACGCCTCGGGCGCGAAGGTCGCGGCAGACGTCGAAGCCGTTCTTGCGCGGCAGCGC
>DATART010000233.1:0-6809 GCA_036264035.1 Thermoanaerobaculia bacterium
CCGCCGAACAGGTAGCGCTGCTCGAGGAACTTGCCTTGCTTCGCGTCGTAGTTGATCTTCACGTCGGCGCGGATGCGGTTGCCGAGGAGCGAGGAGCCTGTGTTGATGCGGAACTGACTTGATCCCACCGTCGTCTGTACGCCATTGACCGGCGGCTGCTGATAGGACGAGAACCAGGTGAAACTGAGGTACTTGTCGGCACGGGTACCGGTTCCCATCAGGTTGGTCGAGAGACTCGTCTGTGCGATCTGGTGGGAGATATTGCTGAATGTCGCCGCGGCATCGAGCGTGATCGACTGATACGGATTCACGTGCAGAGCTGCGATCAGCGGAGTGAATTTCCCCTGTTGCGGCACCGTCGAACCGGAGAGTCCGCCGGCTGTCGCGGAGGTGAATTGGCTGCCGAGCGAGACCGATTGCGTGAGTGAGAACGAGGCCACTTCGCGCGAGGAGCCACCGGCCGCGGCTTCGCGTCCGATCAGGCGTTGCGTCAGCGAATACTCCACCGAGTCGCGCACGATCGGCAGGAACGGCGAGTCGACCGTGTCGAAGCGGATGATGCGGTTCTGATCGTTGACGGTCGTCGTGTAGAGATAGCGGATGCGCGGCTCGATCACGTGCTTGAACTTCGTGAAGCCGCCGAACGGCTTGTTGTAGACCTTCGACAGCGACGGGCCGACGACCTCCACCTGCGCCTGCGCGTAGAAGCGCTCGATCGAGTTGTTGATCGCGGTCAATTGCCCGCCCGGATTCGCGACCGACTTGTCGTCGAGCGAGTCGGAGTAATACGTCTCGCGCACCGAGACCTGCGGCCGGATGGAGAGCCAGGCCGGTGTGTGCAGTTGCATCGAAAGCGTGGGGAAAATGTCGGCGCGATAGTAGTTCGCGGTCGGACCGTTCAAGAGGCCGCTCGTGGCCAGATGCGACGCGGACGACTCCATCGAGTAGTAGAACGGCGTCTCGCCGATGCGGTTCGGGTAAAGGCGGAACTGCAGCGACGGGAGCTGCTCGAAGCGCTGGCGCGGCGGCGGCGCAAAGGGGTCGTTCGGATCGACATTCGTGAGCAGGATGTCGCGGCGGTCGGTGAGGATGTTGAACGAGTACGTGCTGCGGTTCTTCGTCAGGTATGCCGACGAGTAAATCTGCGACAGCGTGTGCAGGCGCGGATCGTGCGCGAAACGGCGGAAGAACTCGACGTTGGAGATGTCCTCGATGTCGACGACGCCGCGGAAGCCGCCGGGCAGATTGTTCTGCGAGTGCTGATAGTTGTATCGCCACTCGTTGCGTCCGGTCTCCTGGTCGTGAACGGCATACGCGCTCAGGTCGCCGTGCTTCACATTTTCCGAGGGACGGTAGCGGACGTTGATGCCGGCGCCGTTGTAGCCCTTGTCGTTGATGTCGCCGTAAAACGTCGTGTCCGCGGAATCGCCGAACGGCACGAAGTATCCGAGCTCGAGGCGATCGCCAAAAGTCCCTCCGAAGAGGATGCGCGGGATGAGAAATCCCTGCGATCGATCTGCCTTCGTGGGCCAGACCAGGCGCGGCGTGAAAATCAGCGGAATGTCGTGTGCCCGGAAAATGACATCGCGCATGCGCGCGTAGTCGTCGAGCGTGACGTCGGCCTCAGCGACATGAAACGACCATGACGGTTTGTCGATCGCGCACGACGTGAACATCCCGTTCGTAAGGCGATAGCGGTCTTCGGCCAGCCGTTCGATCTTGTCGCCGGTGAAATACATGTCCGGCTGCAGCGCGCCGGTGGCGTTGAAGAACGTGCCGGTCTTCGTGTCGAGATTGAAGACGATGTGATCGCCCGTGATCCGCGTCGGTCCTTGATCAAGAATGACGTGCCCTTCGCACACGACGTCTTTCGTTTTCAGGTTCGCCGTGACCTTGTCCGCGTGGACGGTGATGTCCTGATATTCGATGACGACGTCGCCTTCGAGCAGCGCGTACTCATTGCGGACGACTTCCTGCTTCGTCGTCGACCGGAACTTGATGTCGCCGCCGCTCTTCTTGATCCCGGGCGTGACTTTGAACTTCGGCTTGGGCTGGTTGTAGAACTGCCCGGCCGGCCCCATGTTCTTCCCGGCCTGCGCAAAGAGCAGCGAGGGAGCGGTGGCGAGGAGAAGCGCGGCAGCGGTGCGGAGAAACGGGGCGGGATCAACCCTCATGCGTCGCGCGTCATTGTATCCGACGACCCTTCCTCTCCGGCGCCCGCGTTGCGCACCGCGAGGTCGATGCGGTTCATTTCCTGGATCTGCATGCGCAGTTTGACGATTTCAAGCTGGTAGATGCGCGGCTCATCCTCGGTGCGATTGCGCTGCTGGCGCTTGCGCAGGGCCACGCGGTTGGCGAGCCGCACGAACTCGCGATGCGCGCGTCGATCGGCCCAGCCGCCGCGGCCGAGGCGGAGCAGGGGATGGGCGGCGGTGCGGACGTCGTCATCGTTGAGGAAGCCCAGCGAGGACTCGTGCCGCAGTTCGGCGCGGACGTCCGGCCATTGCCGGAAGACGGCGATGACGACGATCAGCGGAAGCGCACCGGCGACGGCGAGCAGGATGTGGCGCTCGCGAATGCCGTATCGCGCCGCGAGCGACGGCGACCACGCCACGGCGATTGCGATCGCCGCGGTGGCGACGTCGAAGGCGATCTGTCTCCGCTTGTCGGCCACGTGAAAGACGGCGAAGGTGATGCCGTATCCCGCCACGGCGCCGGCGAGCATCAGCGCGGCGATGATCGAGGCGGCGTGGATCGACGTCATCACGAACGGCACCGCCGCCGTCGCCCCCATCACGCTTCCGACGATCATGCCGTCGACCGCCTCGGTCTCCTGACCCGTGTGACGTACATAGAGCGCGGCCAGTGTCAGCGCGATTCCTCCCACGACGGGATACACGGCGCGGACGAGGAAGAGCAGAAACGCGACCGCGAGTCCGACCGCGAACGCCGTCCGCCAGGCCGTGCCGAGGTCGTTGTCGAGCGTCTTGAAAAAATGTGCCGCGGCCATGGCGGCCAGAAAAACGGCGTAAGCGACGATGCAGAGGACGGGATCGGACATGCGTCAGGGGAACGAGTAGCCAGCCTCGTCGTAGCGAACGGGATGGCGCTCAAAGTAACGGCGCGATGTGGCGATGTCCATCCGGATCTGATTCGTCAGCTCCACGGCCGACTGAAACTGATGCTCGCGGCGCAGCAGGCAGTGGAAGTAAAGCCGCACGGTATCGCCATAGACGTTGGAGTCGAAGTCGAGGATGTGGCTTTCGATGGTCGTCGCGTAATTCTCGTAAAGAGTCGGCCGCACGCCGATGTTCGTGACGCTCTCAAAGGAGCGGCTGAAACTCTCGAATCGCGAAGTGGTGATGTAGACGCCGCCGCCGGGATGCAGCTCATTGGCCGGATCGACGTTGACCGTTGGAAATCCGATCTTGCGGCCGAGGCGGCGTCCGGTGGCCACGCGGCCATCAATGAAGTAGGTGCGCGCGAGCGCCGTGGCGACGGTGCGCATCGTTCCCTTCTGAATGGCGTTGCGGACCAGCGAGCTGGAGACGCGGATGCCGCGGATCCTGACCTCGTCGACGCCCTGCACCGCGAAGCCGTGGCGCTTCCCGGCTGCTTCGAGTTTCGCCAGATTGCCTACCCGCCCCGCACCGAAGCAGAAATCGCGTCCGATGCGAACGTCGCTGACCTGCAGCGCGGCGACGAGGAACTCCTCGATGAAGCGATCGGCGGTCCAGCGCGAGAAGTCATGCGTGAAGGGGACGACGATCAGCGCGTCGACGCCCATGTCGCGCAGCAGTTCGTGCTTTTGGGGCAGCGTCAGGATCTGCGGCGGCACCCGGTCCGGCGCCACGATCGAAAGCGGATGCGGGCTGAAGGTGATAACCGCCGACGGACGGCCGGTCTCTCGCGCGCGCTCGACGACGCCGCGAATGATGGCCTGATGGCCGATGTGCATGCCGTCGAAGTTGCCGATCGTCGCTACGCATCCGCGCGGCAGGTCGGTCTGTCGAAATGGGTCATTGATGAGAATCATGGGCGACGATCATGGGCGCGCGGATCATCGCATAACGTCATAAACTCGTGCGCTTGAACGCACTCATCTTGCTCGCCCTTCTCGCCTCCTCCTCCTCGGCTGCCGCCGCCGATCACCCGTCCCGTCCGCCGGCGAAGGGCTGCAAATGGGAGAAGTTGTCCGACGCCGCGCTCGGCCTCGACGCGTGGGTACAGCGCTGCGACTACGGATCGCGCAAGATCGATCTGTACACGAAAGGTTCGTCCCTCTACATCCGCTACTCGGATGGCGGCGCGCCCGATGCGCTCATCGATGTTCTGCCGCTGCTGCCCGGAGAGACGGCTGAGGCGGGTCTCAAACGCATTTTCTCGTCGCATACGCCGGCGAAAATCGCGAAGCGATGCGTGCTCGCGCCATACCCTGGCGATAAACGCGCGGGCGCCGCGCGGTACACGTTCCTGCCGAATGCGGCGTACAAGAAAGAGATCGACGCCAAATCCGACCCGAACGAGGTCGGCGATCCGGCCTGCGGCGACTGGGGCGACGCGCCCGACGGCATCCAGTATTTCGAAGTGCAGCCCGGCGCGCGCAAGGTGCTCTTCGTGCGCGTCGGCCAGGATGAGCCGCTATTCGATGAGAAGACGCTCCGGCTGACGAAGTGACATCGCGAGAGCTCACGACGGATACAGCGACGGCACGGACTGCGTGATCGCTTCCCAGTCCGGCGGATTTGCGCCGAGCATCTGCACGAATTTATCGACCATCACCGGATCCCACTTGCCGCCTGCCGCTTCGCGCCGCAGCGTTTCCAGCGCTGCGGTGTGCGTCAAGGGCGCGGGACGGTACGAACGATGCGACGTCAGCGCGTCGTACGCGTCGACGATCGACAGCAGGCGGACCTCGTACGGAATCGCGTCGCCGCGAAGACCGTCGGGATAGCCGCGGCCGTCGTAGCGCTCGTGATGGTGGCGGATCAGCTGGAGAACCGCGCTCATCGTCAGCAGCGGGCGGACCATCTCCTCCCCGATGACCGGATGATCGATGACGCGCAGAAACTCTTCGCGCGTGAGCGGCCCCTGCTTGTTGAGCAGTGACTCCGGCACGGCGATCTTGCCGATGTCGTGGAGCAGTCCGGCGACGCGCACGCGCTCGCCCGCGGCTTCGCTCAGGCCGAGGTGAAGGGCGAAGGAGCGGGACAGATCGCCGACGCGTTGGGAGTGGCCGCGCGTGTACTGATCCTTCGCTTCCAACGCCAGCGCGAGCGCGCAGATCACGCTGTAGGTCTGCTCGAGATCGGCGTGAAAATCCTTGATGCGCAGCAGCGAGCGGATGCGCGTGATCAGCTCGAGGCGGTTCAGCGGATAGGCGATGAAATCGTCCGCGCCGCCGATGATCGCGTCCTGCCGCATGCTGTTGCCGCCGTGAGCGGTGAGCACGATCACCGGCAGGAAGAGGTGCCGCGGATCGGCGCGAAGAAGCCGCAGCGTTTCGGCGCCGTCCTGCACCGGCATGAGCAGATCGAGCAGGACAATGTCGATGCCGTCGCGGTCGATGATGTCCACTGCCTCGGCGCCATTCTCGGCAAACGAGACGTGGAAGCCGGCGCTGCCAACACTCGCGGCGACCAGCTCGCGATTGATCGGATTGTCGTCGACGCACAGCACGCGCGCCGGCGGCGCGGGGCGAGGCCGCATGTGCCGCGATGTTGCCGGGGCCGGGTGCGCTTCATCGACCGCGGCGGCGAAGAACGACGTCAGCTCGGTGTCGAACGCGCCGTCGCGCGCCTCGGCGCGCAGCCGGTCGAGCGCCTCGCTTTCCGCGAGATCGTCGTCGTGCCGGATCTCGTCGAACCGATTCGCGATACCGACGATCTGCGCTTCGAGCGGAATGGCATCGCCGGCAAGACGATCGGGATAACCGCGGCCGTCCTTTCGCTCGTGATGCCAGCGCACCATCGGCACGAAGGGCCGGAAGGTCGTCATCGGCTCGAGAATCGACGCGCCGATCCGCGTGTGGTCCGCTACGATCGCGGCCTCCTCGATCGTCAACGTCTGTTTTGCGATCAGCACGTCGGGAACACCGATCATGCCGACGTCATGCAGCAGCGCGCCCTTCATCACGATCTCGCGTTCTTCGCGCGACATCCCCAATTTTTCGCACAGCCGCTCTGCGTACGATGCAACGCGCTGCACGTGCCCGCCGCTGCGCGGGTCCTTGTTCCCGAGCGCGTTGGTGAGCGTCATGATGATGTTCTCGCTCGAGTCGAGCTCCTTGCGCAGACCGCGAATGCGCGCCAGCGAGCGGATGCGCGTGCGTAGCTCGTCCTTGTTGATGGGCTTATTAAGAAAGTCGTCCGCGCCGCATTCAAGCGCTTTGATTTTGTCTTCCGTGCCGGTCAGCGCGGTCAGCATCAGGATCGGGATGGTCCGTCCGATCGCCGTCTCCTTGATGAAGCCGCACGCTTCGTAGCCGTCCATCACCGGCATCATCACGTCGAGCACGATCACCGCCGGATTGATGCGCGGAAAAAGCTCGAGCGCTTCGCGGCCGTCGCGCGCCAGCACGACGTCGTAGCCCCACGTCGAGAGGTACTCCTCGAGGAGCTGCAGGTTTTGTTCGTTGTCGTCGACCGCGAGAACTGTGTCTCGGTCGGAAGGAGCGGCCGCGTCGGGGATGACCATCGCGAGGCAGCGATTATAGATGCAGCCTCTGTTGCTCCCCCGGATACACGAGATGATCGCCTTCGATCCGGGCCATCGGATTCATCGCGTGCACCTTCACCGCGCCTGCTCCG
>DATART010000190.1:0-9958 GCA_036264035.1 Thermoanaerobaculia bacterium
GAAGTCCGCCCGTCCCCTCGTCATTCAACATTCAACATTGAACACTCAACATTCAACATTCGCTGTTCTGCGCGCCCTCGCGATCTGCGTTTTCGTAGCGACCAACGCCTTCGCGCAGCTCGCCCTCGGCGGCGCTGCCAACAACATTCCGGGCCAGGAGTTGGTGAAGCTCACCGGCTCGGTCAATGAGCGCCACGCGACGCAAGTCAAAGGCGTCGTTACCGTGACGATCCTCAGCGGCTGGCACATCAACTCGAACAAACCGCTGGACGACTTTGTCATCCCGACGAAGCTGTCGTTCGACGGAACCGAGCTTGTCTCCGCCGAGTATCCGCCGCACGCGGTGCGCACATTCACATTCAGCGGCGGACAAAAGCTCGCCGTGTTCGAAGGAACGATTCAAATCCCGTTCATCGCCAAACTGCAGAGCGGCGAAACGATCAAGGGCGAGCTCCACTACCAGGCTTGTAACGACACGGTCTGCCTCCCGCCGCGCGATGCCGAGGTGACAATCGACGCGCATGTCGTCGCACCGCCTGCGGCGACTGCGGCGCCGGCCACATCCTCCAGCTTCACTCCCCTCTCCGCCGCACCGAAAGGCGCCGCGCCCATCGGCAACGATCGCCTCTCGGCGGCGTACGCCGAGCACGGACTGCCACTGACGTTGCTCATCCTCTTCGTCGGCGGGCTCGCGCTGAACCTGACGCCGTGCGTCTTTCCGATGATCCCGATCACGGTGGGCTTCTTCGCAATGCAAAGCGACGGGCGCCGTTCACGCCGCTTCTCGCTCTCACTCGCGTACGTCCTCGGCATCGTCATCACCTACTCGGCCCTCGGCGTTTTCGCCGCGCTCAGCGGACGGATGTTCGGATCATGGCTGCAATCGCCAGCGGTACTGATCGGCTTCGCCGTCTTGATGCTCGTCCTTGCGTCGTCGATGTTCGGCGTGTGGGAGTTCCGCGTCCCGCAGTTCATCGCCAATCGCTCGGCCGGCCGCGCGGGCGTGGCCGGCGCGCTGACGATGGGACTTTTCGTCGGCATCGTCGCGGCGCCGTGCGTCGGACCGGTGGTCGTGGCGCTGTTCACGCTGGTCGCGGCGATCGCGAAACCAACCATCGGCATGGCCATGTTCGCGACGCTCGCCTTCGGCCTCGGCTTTCCGTACCTGATCGCCCTCAACGTTTTCCCGAAGCCGGGCGAGTGGATGGTGCAGGTCAAGAAAGCGATGGGCTTCGTCCTGATCGCGATGGCCTTCTACTTCCTCCGCGCCGTCATCGGCGAAACACCTTTCCGCCTCGGAGTCGCCGCAAGCCTGCTCATCGGCGCGATTTTTCTTTTCCTCAGCCGCGGTCCGCGAGGCCGCTTCATGCGCCTCGCCTGCGCCGTCATCCTGCTCGCGGGCGGCGTCGCATTCGCCATCCCGCCGCGCAAGGGCGTCGAAGTGCAATGGCAGAAGTACGACGCCGCGGTTGCGTCGGCGACCGGGAAGCCGGTCGTGATCGATTTCTTCGCCACATGGTGCATTCCGTGTAAGGAGCTCGACGAGAAAACGTTCAGCGATGCGAGCGTGGCAAAGGATCTCGACCGCTTCACGCGCGTCAAAGCTGATCTGACGAATGCCGATGATCCGGTCGTGAAAGAGCTGACGAAGCGCTACGCGATCGTCGGCGTCCCGACCGTCGTCTTCATCGATTCCTCGGGACGCGAACAGCCGCAGCTTCGCCTCACCGGATTCGAAAATGCCGAGCAGTTCCGGCTCCGCATGCAGCGGGTGAAGTGACCACTCTGTCATTGAATAGTGTCCAGCGCGTTCGCGAACGGATCGAGCGCGCACACGACCTCGCAAACGCGCGCTTCCGCGAGGCATTCGCGTTGGGAACAGGTCCGCTTCCACCGAAAGCGCACATGGCCATGCAAGCCGCCGCGCTCGTCGAATGTGCGCAAGGCGTTCGCGTTCGCGGCGAGATCCGCTACGACGTCATCGGCGACGAGAGCACTCCATATGTCGACCCCGGCCGTCCGATCTACGAAGCGTTCGACGTCGACCGCAATCCCGAGGCGATCTTCGAGTATTGGCTTGTCATCAGCGACATCGTCGGCGCAACGTCGTGGCGCATGACGCGCCTGATCGCGACCGCCGAGGATTACGACGCCGCGCTGATTCGCATGCAGTCGCCGCAGATCGTCCGCGCGTTGATCGTCACGCACCTCCCCTCGGTCGATGCACGCGACGACGGCACCGCGTTGCTCGAAGCGACCGTCTACACGCGCGCCGAGGAGGAACGGATCGAACGCCGCCAACTCCTGCTCGACGTCCACAACGAGTTCCACTACCACGGACGGGCGTTGCTTGCGGAAGGACGGGGCGGCGTGCGGATATGAAGTCATCCTTCGACTACGCCGCCCACAATCTCGTAAGCCTTCAACTCGTGCCCGAGGAAGTTGCGGCGGAAGAACGCTGCCAGGGAACGGACTTCTACCAGCACATCGGGCGCAATCGGTGTCACGACGAACTCCCCCACCGGCATACGCATGATCGCGTCCAGCACATCGGCGACGTCGTTCGCGATTACCTGGGCGTGAGCCGCAGCGCAGTTCGCGCAGACGAATCCATGCGCGCCCGAATCGAACCGCAGCGGACGTCCGAGGGGACCGTCGCACGCATTGCAGTTCCGCAGCGACGGCAGCACGCCCGCGAGTCTCAAAATCCACACCTCGGCATACGCCACGACGCGCATTGGCGCTGCCCCTTCCAGCAGCGCCTCCGTGGTCCGATCGAGCAGCCGGTAGATGACTTCGGCGGGATCGCCCGACTGCGCGAACGTGTCGACCATCTCCGCCAGATACGACGCGGCCACGCTCGCGGCAAGATTCTGCTGTGCGGGAAAGAGCGAGCGGACGAGGTCGACCGACTCGATGCGCACGATCTCCTCCCCCTCCCGCTCGACATACCCGATGCGCACCTTCGCCAACGGCTCCAGCGACGCCCCGAACCGCGTCCGCATCGAGCGCGCCCCATACGCATACCCCTTCACCTTCCCATGCTCCGGCGTCAAGAAGACAACGAGCTTGTCCCGCTCGCGCGCTGGGAAGGTGTGCAGGATGATGGCCTCGGTCCGTTGGAGCCGCATCGAGGGTGAGAGTACATTGGATGGAAGCGCTCGTTACGCCGGCGCGTTCGGAGGTCTGATGCGATACCGAGTAGTACTTCACGAATCTGAGGAAGGCTTTGACGTCGCCTGCCCCGGATTGCCCGGCTGCTGGTCGCAAGGCGCAACCGAGGAAGAGGCGCTGGACAACATCCGATCAGCGATTGAGGAGTACCTCGACGCGGTCGCCACGCTGACCGCAGGCTCCGAGGTACGCGAAGTCGAAGTCGCTTTGAGCTGATGCCGAAGCTTGCCGGAGTCAATCATCTCGATGCGGTGCACGCGCTCGAACGGGCGCGATTCCGGATTCTTCGACAAGGGAAGCACATCGTGATGAGCGACGGAGTGCGGGTCGTAACCATTCCTCGCCACAATCCGGTCAATGCCTTCACGATGGGCGGCATCGTCCGGGATGCGGGCCTGACAGTCGACGAGTTCAAACAATTGCTGTGAACCCGTCCTTCTCCGCGTCTCCGCGTCTCCGCGTGAACCGTTCCCTTCCGATCCTCGCGATAAGCTCTCCTCCAATGCAGCTCGTCGTGACAATCCACGAAACGACGCCGGAAATCGCAATCGACGTGATCCGTTCGATCGACGCGGATTACGACGCGATCGAAGTTCGAGTCGACGCCTTTGGCGAGCGCCCGGTCGACTGGCGCGCGATCCGAGCGGCAACTTCTAAGCCGATCATTGCGACGAACCGCGGCGCCGGACACGCGGACATCGACGCCGCATTGGCGGCGGGCATCGATTTCGTCGATGTCGAGTGGCCAACGGAGGTTGATGACAGTCGCGTCATCCTCTCGCACCACGACTACGACGGTATGCCGGATGTCGAAGAGCTGCTGCGCGGGATGCGGGCGAGTCATGTGAAGATCGCGGCGACGCCGCAGAACTTTGCCGATAACACGCGGCTGCTGCACGCGCTCGGAAATCCACGCACCACGATCATCGGCATGGGGGCGCGTGGCCTTTACTCGCGGATTCTCGCGCCCTTCTTTGGTTCCGAGTTTCAGTTCGTCAGCATCGATGAGAAACGCTCCGCCGCGCCGGGACAGCTCGCGTTGCAGCAGGCGCTCGCCATTTACGGCCCGGAACGAAAACATTTGCGAGCGGACAAGATCTTCGCAATCGTCGGCAATCCCGCCGCGCACAGCGGATCGCCGGCCATTCACAACGCCATCTTTCGTCAGCACGGAATCGCGGCCGCGTATTCGATTTTCGAAACCGATGATTTTCTCGTCATCGCCGCGCCGTTCGCGAACGGCGAGCGCTTCGCGCCGGACGGGCTTTCTGTCACCGCGCCGTTCAAGGAAGACGCGCTCGCGTTCGCAGAGTCGGCCGGCGCGGAGATTCGTGCGGACGCGGGCGAAGCGGGAGCGGTCAATACGCTCGTCCGCATCGGAGGGCGCATCATCGCCGACAACACCGACGTCGATGGTTTTCAACAGCTCATCGGAAAGACGAACGCGCGAACCGCCGCAGTCATCGGCGCCGGCGGCACCGGGCGCGCGGCGCTTGTCGCGCTGCGCCGCGCCGGCATCGAGACCATCATCTTCAACCGCACCGAGGGCAAACTCAACGCGCTGCCGCTGGATCAACTGTCTGCATATCGCGGCGATCTCGTCATCAATACGTTGCCGCGGAATGTCGCCGTGACCCTGCCCAATGCCGTTACCATCATCGAAGCGGCGTACGGCGGCGAATCGCAGGCAACGTTCAACGGGCTCGACCTCCTTCGCGCGCAGGCGGTGCGGCAGAGCGAGCTTTTTCTCGAGGCATGTAAATGAATCTGGATGACTTACGAAGCGACTACGACATCGTTCCCATCGTGCGCGAATTGAGCGCGGACGCGATCACGCCCGTCGCTGCATTCGCCGCGCTTTCGGGCGATGGCGAGGCGTTTCTGCTGGAGAGCGTCGAACGCGGCGAAAACGTCGGCCGCTACTCCTTCGTCGGATTCGAGCCGCGCCGCAGTCTGCGTTTCGATGAAAACACTCCCGACCCCATCGCCGTGCTGAACGACGAGCTGCGCCCGCTGCGCGTCTATCGCGAAGACACCCTGCCGCCTTTTTTCGGCGGCGCCGTCGGCTTCTTCGGCTACAGCGTGGCCGGCTGGAGCGAGCGCATCCCCGACTCACATCCGAACAACTGCGGCATCCCCGACGCGCGCCTGCTCTTCTTCGACAACGTCGTCGTCTTCGATCACGTCAAACAGCGGCTTTACGTCATCGTCAATCTCTTCACCTCCGACGCGCACGCGTCATTCGAAGAGGCGAACACGCGGCTGGACCGCGCCATCGAAAAGCTGCGCGCGGCGCGCGTGGAGTTGCTCGCGTTTCCCGCTGACGTTCGCGACGCCGAGTTCACGCCGAACATCCCGCGCGCCGATTTCGAGGCGGTCATCAACGCCGCGAAAGAGGAAATCGTCTCCGGCGAGATCTTCCAGATCGTGCTCTCGCAAAGCTGGAGCACCGACTTTCCCGAGCACGACGCGCTCACGCTCTACCGCGTCCTGCGCTCGATCAACCCGTCGCCGTACATGTTCCTGCTGCGCACGCCGGAGTGCACGCTGGTCGGCGCATCGCCGGAGATGCTGGTGCGCGTCGACGGCACGCGCGCCGAAACGCGTCCGATCGCCGGCACGCGCCGGCGCGGTGCCACGCACGATGAGGATGCGGAGTTGGAGCGCGCGCTCGTTGCCGATCCGAAAGAACAGGCCGAGCACCTCATGCTCGTCGACCTCGGGCGTAACGATCTCGGCCGCGTATGCGTCAGCGGCTCCGTCTTCGTCACCGACTTCGCGCACATCGAGCGCTACAGCCACGTCATGCATCTCGTCACGAACGTCGAGGCGACGTTGCGCGACGACCGCACGCCGGTCGATCTCTTCCTCTCCTGCTTTCCCGCCGGCACGCTCACGGGCGCGCCGAAAATTCGCGCGATGGAGCTGATCGATGCGCACGAGACCACGCGCCGCGGGCCGTACGGCGGCGCGGTGGCGTACTTCGCGTTCAGCGGCAATATGGATTCATGCATTGCCATCCGCACGATCGTGCTCTCGAAGGGGCAGGCCTCCATTCAGGCCGGCGCGGGAATCGTCTACGACTCCGATCCGGCGCGCGAATACGAGGAGACGATGAGCAAGTCGGCGGCGCTGAAGCAGGCCATCAGCGTGGCCAAAGCGGTTACAGCAGCCCGGCCTCGAGCGCCTTGAGCACGGCGCGCGTGCGGTCGCGGACGCCGAACTTCGCCAGGATACTCGACACGTGATTCTTGATCGTTCCCTCCGCTGTGCCGAGGGCGTGCGCGATTTCCTTGTTCGAGTAGCCGCCGGCCATGAGGCGCACGACTTCATGCTCGCGCGCCGTCAACTCCTCGATCGGCGTCGCGTCGCTCGCAATCGTTGTCGTTGCACGCAGGAGCCGCTGCGTGATGGCTGGCTGGAACACCGTTCCGCCCGCGGCAATGGCGCGAATGGCCTTCATGAGCTGCTCGTATGAGATGTCCTTCAGCAGAAATCCGCGCGCGCCGCTGCGGATGGCGTCGAGGACGACGGCGGTGTCGTCGAACGTCGTGAGCACGAGCGTCGGCGGCAGAGCATCGATTGATGACAAATCGCGCAGCACATCGACGCCGCTCTTCCTCGGCATCCGGACATCGAGCAGCAATACATCGACATCCGTTTCCGGCACGCGCTCGATCGCTTCCGCGCCGTCCTCGGCTTCTCCGGCGATGACGATCTCGGCATCCATCTCCAGCAGCGTGCGGATTCCCTGGCGGATGAGAAGCTGATCGTCGGCGATGAAGACGCGGATCACGAGTTGCTCCGCGCCGGCAGCAACGCGGTGAGCGCGAAACCGCGGCCGGCGCCGCTCTCGATCGTCAGCTCGCCGCCGGCGCGCTCGATGCGCTCGCGCATACCGCGCAATCCGTAGCCATCGCGGACGGCGGCGCGCCCGCGTCCGTCGTCGCGCGCGCGGACTTCGAATGCGTCGCCACTGCGGCGCACGGTGATCCAGAGATTCTCCGCGCCCGAATGCCGCGCCGCGTTCGTGACGACTTCCTGAACGCATCGGAGAATCACCAGGCCGCGCTCGGGGTCATCGATGCGCAGCGCATCGTCGACTTCGAGATGCACGCGCGGACGCGGCAGATCGGCAACGAGTGTCCGCAACGCGCGGGTGAGGTCGAGGCAATCGTCGGCGTTTTTTTCGGCGACGATCGCGCGGACGTCGGCGAGCAGCGTCCGCGCCAGCGACTGCGCTTTCTCGACGTCGCCGTGCGCCGCGCCTTCGGTGCGCACGAGCGCGGCCTCGAGGTTGAGCGTGAGGGCGGTGAGGTGATGGCCGAGGGCGTCGTGAAGCTCGCCGGCGATGCGAAGGCGTTCGGTGAGACGGCCGCCGTCGGCGACTAGGTCCTGCATCGCGCGAAGTTGCGCGCTCGTCCGCAGCTCGCGATCGAGAAGCTCGAACGCGAAGAACGCCAGGAGTTGAAATCCGAAGTAGGGAGGCGCGAGCAGAAACGCCGAGCGGCCGTTCCAGTGAATCGCGACAGCGCCTGCGAGCAGCAGCGTCTGGCCGGCGATCCACACCAGGCCGCGGCGGCGATCGAGCAGCGACGGCAGGCGCATGGCGATCATCACCAGCAGCGCGCCTTCGAATCCGTCGCAGAGCAGCAGCACCATGACCACGACGCAGAGCGCTTCCATCGCCAGCAGCGAGAGACGCGGATGTTTGAGATCGGCGATGAAGAGGGCGCCGAACAGGACGTACGCAATCGCCCACCGCAGCATCACGCCGTGCGTGTTCGCGCCCTGAATCACGACCGGCAAACCGACCAGCAGCCAGGCGGTCAAGCCGGCGATGCCGAGGATGCGCGTGTGCGGCATGGCGCGAGAATGACACAGCGCTCGCGGCGCGTGAATAGGCCGGAAGTCACATGCCGAGGAATGCGCCGAGCGGCACATGCGCCGAAGCGCCGCCGCGCGTACGTTGTGCGGCGGAGGATTTCATCATGCGAACACTCTTACTCGTTGCGATGATCATCGGCATTACGATTCCGGCCATGGCGGCCGACGATTTCCTGAAAGCGGTCAACTCCGGCGACATCGCCACCGTGAAGTCGATGCTGGCGAGTGATCCCGCGCTCGCCAATGCGAAGAACGCGAAAGGCACCAGCGCCGTCATCAGCGCGCTGTTCATCAACAAGGGCGAGGGCTTCCTCGATCCGGCAAAGAACGAGGTGCTGCAAGCGATCCTCGCGCAGAAACCTCAGCTCGACATCTTCGAAACCGCCGCCCTAGGCACGGCCGCGCAGCTCGATGCGATGCTCACCGATGTGAATCAGCGCAATCACTTCGGCTGGACGCTGCTGCACATGTCGGCGTTCGGCGGCAACGTGGCCACTACCGAGCTGCTGATCAAAAAAGGTGCCGCGATCGACGCCCGCGCCGGATCGAAATTCCGCAACACGCCGCTGCAGACAGCGCTGCTGTCGAATCAATACGCGACCGCGAAGATCCTGCTCGATCACGGCGCCGACGCGCTGGTGCGCCAGTCGAGAGGCTTCACGCCGATGCACGAAGGCGCGATCAGCGGACGGATCGACATCCTGCAACTCCTCCTCGACCACGGCGCCGAAATCAACTCGGTCGCCGACAACGGCCAGACGCCGCTGGCCGAGGCGATTCGGGGGAAGCATGAGGATGTCGTGGCGTGGATGAAGACGAAGGGGGCGGTGGTGGGGATTCAGACGATCGAAGAATAGAAATGAACCACAGAGACACAGAGACCGCAGAGAATCTCTGTGTCTGTGGTGAAACGAAGTTATCATCCCGCCACTCATGAACAACCGTTTCAACTGGCCGCTCTGGTCCGGATTCGCGCTCAGCCTCGTTGCGTTCGTCACATACTTCGCGTTTTTCCTGCGCTTCCCGGCTACGCGCGACTTCCCTTGGCCGTCGCTGATTCTGTTTGCAATCGCCATCGTGCTGCTGGTCGTCGGACTGCGCCGCGCGCAACATCGCCGTCCTCTCGCCTGGATCGTGACCATCCTCGGCATTGGCGTCGCGGCTTTCTTCTGTCTCGCCGTCTTCGTCGCCACGAAGCAGCTCCCGGCGGCTGAAAACGCGCCCAAGGTTGGGACGAAAGCGCCCGACTTCGCTCTGCTCGACATCAATCGCAAACCGGTCGCCCTTTCGCAGGTGCTGGCTACGCCAGCGAACAAAGGCGTCGTCCTCATCTTCTATCGCGGCTACTGGTGACCATTCTGCAACTCCGAGTTACGGGGTATCGAACAGCATCTCGCCGACTTCCGCGCCGCCGGCGTCCAGCCGATTGCGATCAGCGTCGACTCGCCCGAGCAGTCGCGCGATCTGAGTAAGAAAGCCGGCTACACCTTCCCGCTGCTATCCGATCCGAACGCCGAAACGATTACGCGCTACGGCATCCTGCACAAAGGCGCGGGCGAGCACGGACACGACATCGCCCGTCCCGCCGAGTTCCTCGTCGATCGCACCGGCACCGTGCGCTGGCGCAATCTCACCGGCGATTTTCGTGTCCGCGCGAGGCCGCAACAGATCCTCGATGCCGCGCGAATGGTTCAGTAGATCAGTGGTTAGTAGATCAGGAATGATCGGTCTCAAAGTCAGATCGTTTTCAGAAAAAAACGCCGGAGGCGTTTCCTACGGTAGACAGAATGGAGTGACCCGCTCGCTGATGTACTTTTTCGTGGGTTATGCCCCGAGGGGTACAGAGCCACATACAGGAGGAACGGGCCATGAAGATTATCCATTGGGTTGGGATCGA
>DATART010000197.1:0-6728 GCA_036264035.1 Thermoanaerobaculia bacterium
TTGAAAACGGGTTATCAGCCGGGGATCCTTCGACCGTCCTCCGCGACGACGGCTTCGCCTCTGTCGCTGCGGCGGCTCAGGATGACAGCTATCATCCCCTCCGCCATGCCCAGGATCACCCTCACCTCCGACGCGAACGCCTACCGCATCACGCTCGCGGATCCGCCGCTGAACATCCTCGACATCGCCATGCTCGAGGAATTGCGCGAGGCAGTCGCCGCCGTGACGCCGGATCGTCACGCGCTCATCATCGAGGCGCAAGGTGACAAAGCGTTCTCCGCCGGCGCCAGCGTTCAGGATCACCTCGGCGATCGCGTCGCGACGATGCTGGCGCGATTTCACGACTGCTTCCGCATGCTGGCGAAGCTCGACGTCGTCACGATCGCGCTCGTTCGCGGCGTCGCGCTCGGCGGCGGCTGCGAGCTCGCCCTGGCATGCGACTTCGTCCTCGCGTCCGACCGCGCGAAGTTCGGACAGCCTGAAATCAACCTCGGCGTTTTTCCGCCGGTCGCCGCGTATCAACTCTCGCGGCAGACCGCGCCGCGCAAAGGATTGGAACTGCTGCTGACCGGCGTCACGATCGACGCCATTACCGCCGAACGCTTGGGCCTCGTCAACGCGATCTTTCCGATCGCTGAGTTCGATGCGCGCGCCGGCGAATGGCTGCAGCGGCTGTATCGCCAGAGCGCATCATCGCTGCGTTTCGCCAAACGCGCCTTCCGCCTCGCGCAGAGCGCCGACTTTGACGAACGCCTCGCCGCCGTCGAGCGCCTCTACCTCGATGAGTTGATGTCCACCAGCGACGCGAACGAAGGACTGATCGCCTTCACCGAAAAACGCAAGCCGGCGTGGAGCGGAAAATAGACCTGTCATCCGACCTGTCATCCTGAGCCGCCGGAGCGACGAAGCCGAAGGCGCAGTCGCGTAGGACGGTCGAAGGATCCCCGGCTGATAACCGGGCACGGGAGGTGGGAAGTTTGCAGCGGCGGCGCGTGGTGTTTTTATGCCGCCGCCCACCCGGGTTACCAGCCGGGGATCCTTCGCCGTCCTCCGGCGTTCCGCGCTTCGCGCTCCAACGCCTCCGGCGGCTCTGGATGACAGCTCAGTGCACGCCGCCCATCAACTTCCGGATCGGCTTCACCAGCAGGAAGAGGATGAACGCCGCCGCCAGCGTCGTCCCCGCCACCGCGCCGAAGAGTTTCGGGAGCGGCAGGCGATCGAAGAAGCCGGCGCAATAGCCGCCGAGTTTGTTGCCGAACGAGATCGACAGGAAGAAGACGCCGAGCATCAATCCGACGATGCGCGGCGGCGCGAGCTTCGTCACCATCGACAGTCCCACGGGACTCAGACAGAGCTCGCCGAAGGTCTGCAGAAGGTAAACGATGATCAGCCACATCGGGCTGACCAGGATGTGCTGCTGCTGTGCGATGGCCGCGCCCGGAACGAGCAGCAGAAAACTCAGTCCTACGAAGAAGAGTCCGAACCCGAACTTTGTCGGGCTGGATGGTTCATGTCTACCCATCCGCAACCAAAGCCACGCGAAGATCGGCGAGAAAATGATCACGAACGCCGGCTGCACCGATTGGAAGAGCGTCGATGGAAAGGTCCAGTGGAAGACGCTAAGCCGCGTGAGGCGGTCCGCAAACAGATTCAGGCTCGATCCCGCCTGCTCGAATGCGCCCCAGAAGAGCATCGCGAAGATGAAAAGGATTCCGATGACGCTGATCCGGCGCCACTCCTCGCGCGTGAATGAGTCCGGTCTCCCCTCGGCGCGTTCAACGGCCCGCTCCGTCTGTTCGTTCTGTTCCTTCCGTGCCAGGCCCGGCGCGATATGTTTCTTTCCGAGCACGTACTGAATCACGCCGAACGTCATGCCGATACCCGCCGCACCGAAGCCGTAGTGCCAGTTGACGCGCTGCCCGAGCGGACCGCAGATCAGCGGCGCGATGAACGCGCCGAGGTTGATGCCCATGTAGAAAATCGAGAAGCCGGCATCGCGCCGGATATCTTCTTTCGAATACAGCGTTCCGACGATCCCGCTCACGTTCGGCTTCAGCAATCCCGTGCCGATCACGATCGAGATCAGGCCCGCGTAGAACGTCGGAAGCGATGGATACGCCATCATGAAATGGCCGGCGGCGATGATGATTCCGCCGAGCAGGACCGATCGATACAAGCCGAGGAACTTGTCTGCGACCCAGCCGCCCGGCACGGCCATAAGGTAGACGCCCATCGTGTACCAGCCGTAGATCGATGCCCCTTTTTCTGTCGAGAATGCCAGCCCGCCTTTGTCGACCGGCGCCACCATGTAGAGGATCAGCAAGGCGCGCATGCCGTAGTAGCTGAAGCGCTCCCACATCTCAGTAAAGAAGCACGTTGCCAGTCCCCGGGGGTGGCCGAGCCACTGTTTTTCCTCGACGGCGATGTTTGACATGCCCGGCATTCTCAGGCAGCGATGATGCACAATGCAACGGCGATGACGCAGTCGTTGCAGAGTGTTGCGCCGCGCCGGCTGCAACGGAATGTGCCGCTCGCCCCCTTTACCACCCTCGGCATCGGCGGTCCGGCGAAGCTTTTCATCCGCGCCGAAACGGTCGACGAAATCCGCGAAGCGCTCTCCTGGACTGCCGCGCAGAACGAGCCGCTCTTCATCCTCGGCGGCGGCAGCAACGTGCTGATCGCGGACGAAGGATTCGACGGCGTCGTCCTGCAGATCGACCTCCGCGGCATCACCGTCCGCGATGAAGATGCGGACGCCGTGAACGTCTACGTGGCGGCAGGGGAGAAGTGGGATGACTTCGTCGCGTTTGCCGTCGAACGCGGCTGGGCAGGCATCGAATGCCTCTCCGGAATCCCCGGCCTGACCGGCGCCACGCCGATCCAGAACGTCGGCGCGTACGGCCAGGACGTGAGCGAAACGATCATCCGCGTCGAGGTCATCGAGCGGGACTCCGGCCGTGTGGTGACGCTGACGAACTGGGATTGCGGCTTCGGATACCGCCAGAGCATTTTCAAAAGCTACGCGAAGGATCGCTACGTCGTCGCCGGCGTGACCTTCCGCCTCAAACCGGGCGGCGCCGCGTCAATCCGCTATCCCGAGTTGCAGACGTATCTCGACGAACGCGGCATCGACGTCCACGACCTGCGGCAAGTACGCGAAGCCGTGATCGCCATCCGCAAACGGAAGGGGATGGTGCTCGATCCAACCGATCCCGACACCCGCAGCGACGGCTCCTTCTTCATGAACCCCGTCGTGACCCCTGCGCAGTTCGAAAGTTTGCGATCCACCGGCATGCCCAACTTCCCATTCGGCGACCAGATCAAACTCTCCGCCGCCTGGCTGATCGAGCACTCGGGATTCCACAAAGGCTTCGTCCACGGCAACGTCGGCCTCTCCTCCAAGCACACGCTGGCCGTGATCAACCGGGGCGGGGGGACGGCGGCGGAAGTTCTCGAACTGGTGAGGATGATTCAATCCGGCGTGCGCGAAACGTTTGGGGTTGAAATTCACCCTGAGGCAAACTTCATCACGCGGAGACGCGGAGACGCGGAGGGGTTTGGATTTTCTCCGCGTCCCCGCGCCTCCGCGTGAACCCGTTCCCTGTTGCATACTAACTTCATGAGACGTCTAGCACTCGCCCTCCTCTTCGCCGCCCTCTCCGCCCGCGCCGATACGCTGCTGATCCTCAATAAGTCGGACGCTACGTTGCAGTTTGTCGATGCAACTTCGTTCGAGACGCTCGGCACGGTTGCTACCGGCGAAGGGCCGCATGAAGTGGCGGTTTCGGATGACGGGAAGATTGCGGTTGTCGCTAACTACGGGACCGGACCGAATCCGGGGACGACGCTCTCCGTAATCGACGTCGCGGCGCGGAAGCAGTTGCGACGGTTTGCGTTGCCGGGGTTGCTGCGGCCGCATGGCATTGTGGCGGTCGGGGCGCGCTTCTGGTTTACGGCCGAGGGGAGCCGGGTGGTGGCGCGGTACGACGCGGCGCGGGATGCGATCGATTTCATCAGCGGCAGCGGAGCGGACGTCACGCACATGATCGTTGTCGCGCCGGGGGAGAAGACGCTGTACACGGCCAACATCGGATCGAACAGCGTCACTGTTTTTGATCTCAGCGCGGCACCGCGCGACATCGTTCTGAAGCAGATTGCGGCGGTGAAGGGGCCGGAAGGGATCGATCTCGCGCCGGATGGTTCGGAGTTGTGGGTTGCGTCGCGCGTGCCGAACGGCGGCATCTCGATCATCGATCCGAAGTCGCGCACGGTTGCGCAAACGCTGCCGACGACGACGAAGCTGGCCAATCGCGTGAAGTTCACGATTGACGGGAAGTTCGTGCTCGTCTCCGATCCCGGCGCGAACGTCGTTCTGGTTTACGACGCGGCGACGAAGGAGATCATCAAGTCGGTGGGGACGTCCGAGGGACCGTCGGGGATTTTGATGGCCCCGGATGGGAAGCGTGCGTTCGTCGCTTGCGCGGGGGCGAAGAAAGTGGCGGTGATCGAGACCGCTACATTTTCCGTCGTGCACGAGATTGATACCGGGAACGTTCCGGATGGATTGGCGTACGGGCGATAAATGCTCGAAGTGCACCGAGGGTTGCTCCAGGACACCGTCCGGACGAACGCGTTCCGCGATGCCATCCGTCGCTTCGTCACGCCGGACAGCGTCGTACTCGACCTCGGCACCGGATCGGGCATCCTCGCGTTGTTCGCGGCTGAAGCGGGGGCACGTCGCGTGTTTGCGATCGATGCCACGCACAGCGCCGATCTTGCTTCATTCCTCGCGCGGCAGCTCGGCTTCGCCGATCGCATTCAGGTCTTTCACGACCATTCGAAGAACGTCGAGTTGCCGGAGTTGGCCGACATCCTCGTCACAGAAACTCTGGGCAGCTTCGGATTCGATGAGCAGATCCTCAGCAGCGTCATGGATGCCCGCGCGCGACTGCTGATGCCGGATGCGATCGTCATCCCGCGGCGCGTCGACCTCTATCTCGTGCCGGTCGACGACGCGTCGATCTACGACCAACGCGTGAAGTGGTGGAACGAGACCGCGTATGGATTCGACTTCTCGCCGCTGGCTGTTTTCGCGTCCAACATCGTGTTCGTCGGAAACGTCGGCAGCGACACGTTCCTCGCGCCGCCGGCGTTGGTGATCGAGTCCGACCTCACCCGCGCTGACACC
This sequence comes from Thermoanaerobaculia bacterium, assembly GCA_036264035.1. Taxonomy (GTDB): domain Bacteria; phylum Acidobacteriota; class Thermoanaerobaculia; order Gp7-AA8; family Gp7-AA8; genus JADGNZ01. Next base: position 5,189 of record DATART010000197.1, read on the forward strand.
TCCGGCAACGTTCACTTCACATCAACGCGCGCAGGTTTGATGCACGGCTTCGCCGGCTGGTTCCGCGCCGCGCTCGCCGACGGAATCGAACTGTCGAACGAAGTGCCGGGGAGGAGTTGGGAGCACGCATTCCTTCCGCTGCAATCGCCGATTCCGATCGAGGCGGGAACGCCGATCGACGTTGAGCTCGAATGCGCCGATGGATTGATGTGGCGCTGGAGAGGCACGATCGGCGACGAGGCCTTCGACCAGACGACGGCGCTTGCGTCGCCGCCGTGCTATCGCCCTTCCCTTTAGCTAGGCAGCCGGCTTACCCGGTGATCCGGCGGTTTTGCGCGGTGATCCAACGGTTTTGCACGGTGATCCGGCGGTTTTGCGCGGTGATCCAACCTTTTTGCACGGTGATCCGGCGGTTTTGCGCGGTGATCCAACGGTTTTGCACGGTGATCCGGCGGTTTTGCGCGGTGATCCAACGGTTTTGCACGGTGATCCAACGGTTTTGCGCGGTGATCCGACGGATCACACGGTGAGTCAGGTGGATCACACGGTGAGTCAGGTGGATCACACGGTGAGTCAGGTGGATCACACGGTGAGTCAGGTGGATCACACGGTGAGTCAGGTGGATCACACGGTGAGTCAGGCGGATCACACGGTGAGTCAGGCGGATCACACGGTAAGCAGGCGGATCACACGGTGAGCAGGCGGATCACACGGTGAGCAGGCGGATCACACGGTGAGCAGGCGGTACATCGACCGTGTAACGCAGTACGTCAGCCGTGTAAGCCATTACACTGGCACAATTTAGCCGAACGAGTCCCGAAATGAAGACAGTTCTAGCATGGAGAGAGCGGGGGATCGACAATATCTGCGCCGCGCACGCTCAAATTTTCTTTTCTGTGGCTGGATGACTACACATCAACGATCACAATATCGAACCCGCGTCCCCGTTCCAGCAGCCGGTGAACGGTGCTGGGGACGACGCGGCTGACGAGCCCGGACCGCGTGGGGCGGCCAACCACGAGCATCGTGATTCCCTCGGATTTTGCGAACTCGAGCAGCGCGCCGGCGACGTCTTCCGATTCGCGTGTAATCACGGTCGCGCCGAGGGAGATGGCCAGTTGCACGTTCTCGGAAAGCTTGCGGTGCTGTTCCGCGCTGATGTTTTCCGGATGCGAGCGGCGCTGGCGAACGTAGACGGCATACCACCGCGTGTTCATCCGGCCTGCCAGACGCGACGCGCGCAGGACGAGCGGGCGGGCGATCTCCGGTTCGAAAGGGACGGCCACCGCGAGACGCAGATCGCCGTTCGCCTGACCGGAGAATGTGGCGGTCTGGAGCAGAGCCAGCTCGCGCAGGCGCGTCAACATCTCGCTGCGGAAGAAGTTTTCGAGCGCTCGCGCGGCCTGTTCGGGCGGATAAATCTTTCCCTGCCGCAACCGTTCCTGCAACTCCGTTACCGGCAGATCGACGAGGACGACGGAATCCGCTTCACGCACGATGCGGTCGGGGATGCGTTCGCGGATGTCAATTCCGGTCGCAG
>DATART010000266.1:0-3443 GCA_036264035.1 Thermoanaerobaculia bacterium
TCGCCTTCGGACGCGAGCCGGTCTTCGTCCGCGAAGGCGGCTCCATCGGCGCGATCGTGTCGATGGAGAAGGTCCTGAAAGTTCCCGTGCTTTTCCTTGGCCTCTCACTCCCCGAGCACGGCTATCACGCTCCGAACGAGAACTACGACTGGCAACAAGCCAGCGGCGGCATGGTGGCGTTCGCGAAGTACTTCGACGAGATCGCGAATCTGTAGCGAGTACTTTACCAAAGGCACTCACCACAAAGGCACAGAGATCACAAAGGTCCCCTCCGTGTCCTTTGTGCCTCTGTGGTGAGTGCCTTTCCCGGCAACCGCCGCGGCAGCAGGATCTGCTCCCAGATGGCGATGAATCGCAGACGATTTGGGTAGGGTGGATCGGGGCGGAAGGCGCGGGACGCTCCGCCGAGGTCGTAGGCGAGGAGCGAGGCTTCCTCGCTGAACCACGTCGATTCGATTCCTTCGGAGCGCGATTGCTGCAGGAGGCGTGACGCTGTCGCGTAGTCCGCCTGCGCCCAGGCGTCGCGCGCTTTGAGCAACGTCGCCACGGCGGGACTCTCCTCGGACTCGGAGGGCGGCGACGTCGCGAACGCGACCGGGACGCGCTCGCGGGCTGCGAACAGGCGGAGTGCAGCGTAGTCGGTGGTGCCGGTTTCGGCGAGCGCGGCGGCGAGACGTAGACGGCGCGCGAGACCATCGGTATCAAGACGGCGGCGGGCCGCGTAGGCGCCGAAGGCGTACGACTCGAGCTCGGCTTCCGGCATCCCCGCGTCGTGCGCTTTCACCGCAGCGAGGTCGAGGGTGGCCTGCGCCTGCTCGAGATCGGTCACGATGCGGGCGATGCCGGCAAGCGTGTGCGACTCGACCGCGACCGGGCCGAGGTTCTCGATGGTGGCGCTCTCCGCCGCTGCGTCGAAAAGCCGCGCAGCCTCGGCGGCGTGGCCGCTGCTCCAGGCGATTCGCCCCTGCGTGTAGGCAAGCAGCGCGGGACGTGCGGTGAGTTTGCTTCGCTGCAGATCGCGCGTCGCACCAGCTATGTCGCCGAGCGAGGCGCGGTCGGCGAGGACGATGCTGAGCCGGCGGTCGTCCGGCGCGGCGACGTCGATCTGCATCAATTGCGCGAGCGCCGCTCTCGTTTCGCGGCGGCTGAGGTGAAGATGCGCAAGCGCCAGCCGCAGGCGCCAGGCGCGCGGCCGCAATTCCAGCAGCGACGAGGAAAGGGCCATTTCCGTCGCGATACTGTTGCCGGGAAGGAGATACCGGCAGAGCAACGCTTCGTACGACGACCGCGAGTCAGGCAGGCGGCGTTTCGTTTCGGCCGACCAACGCTCTCCCTCTTTGTGATCGCCGCTGTAGTAAGCGAACGACGCGAGGAACGCCGCCGGGAGCGGCGCCGGAGGCCGATGCCTGGCCGCCTCGGATAGCAACTGCATCGCTTCCGACCGATCGCCGGCGCTATCCGCGTGCAGCGCCAGCGACGTCAATCGGCGTACCTCGCCGTCGCCGGTGACGTCGGACTCGCGGAGGTCGTAGCCGTCGTCGATGACGGTGTAGCGGCTTCTCAGGAGGGCGATGACGATGACCACCAACGAGATCGCTACGATGAACCAACCGAGGAATTGCCGCTTCCAACGCCATTTCACGAATGTAGGGTCGGGCGCGCCGGCGTCGACCAGCCCCCGAAGCGCGTCCGCCAGCTCACCACCGTTCTGAAATCGACGCGCAGGATTTTTTTCCAGGCAGCGCTCGACGATGCTTCGCATGCGCGGCGGCAACGGCTTCGCGGCATCGCGCGTGACCGGCTCGTCGCGCAGGATCGACGCGATCACTTCCATGTTGCTGTCGCGTTTGAACGGCATCTGACCTTGCAGCATCTCGAAGAGGACGCAGCCGAACGAGAAGACGTCGGTGGCGGGCGTGAGCGGTTTCGCAGCGAGTTGCTCGGGCGAGGTGTAGCCGATCGTGCCCATCAACAATCCCGGCTCGGTCAGCGCGGCCGTTTGCGCGATCGAGTCGGCCGCGATCGCCGATAGCTGCATGCTGGCGAGGCCGAAGTCGAGGATTTTCACGCCGCCGTTGGCCGTAAGGAACACGTTCTCCGGCTTCAGATCGCGATGGATGATGCCTTTCGCGTGCGCCGCTGCGAGACCGTCGGCGATGGAGGTGGCGATCCGCAGCGTCTCATTCGCCGGCAGCGGCGCGGCGCCGAGCACTGTCCGCAACGTTTCACCTTCGAGCAATTCGGTGACGACGAACTGCGTGTCGCCTTCGGCACCGACGTCGAATACAGCCACGATGTTGGGATGCGAAAGCGCCGCGACCGCGCGCGCTTCGCGGCGAAAACGCTCCAGCGACGCGGGATGGTCCGCGAGATGCGCCGAGAGCACCTTGATCGCGACGTCGCGGCCGAGACGCGTGTCTGAAGCGCGATAGACCTCGCCCATCCCGCCGCGGCCGATCAGCTCTTCGATCTCGTACGGCCCGAGGCGCGCGCCGCGCGGGAGCGTCATGTTGCAAGTATGCGCGGATCAGTAGATCAGTGGATTAGTAGATTAGTGGATCAGGACCAGCGTGTCCCACTGATCTACCAATCACTAGACAGGCGGTTTCGCGGGCTGCGGCGCCGGCTGCACCGGAGTGCCGGGTGTCGGCGGCGGAGGCTGCATCGACGGATCCGTCAGCGGCGGCGCGGGCGTCACGATGTCTTTCGCGGCCGGTTGCGTCGAAGCTGCTTCGAGTCCCTGCTGCACGTAACCGGGCGGCGTGGCCTGGAACGACATGCTTTCGCGCGCGTGCTCCTTCGGATACGACTTCAACAACGCCAGGTCGATCAGCTTGCTGTCGAGGATGCGCGGATTCACGCGCACGTCCAGCAGCGAGTGATTGATGGCGAACGCCTTTGCGTAGTAGTCGATGGCCGCTTGCTGATGATTCCGTTTCTCTTCCATAAGGCCGAGTTGGAACAGCGCCGCCGAGTGGCCGGGCTTGTAGTGCACGGTGCGCGCGAACGCGAAGTGCGATCCGCTCCAGTCGCCGCGCGACATCCGCACCAGGCCGAGGTTGTACCAGGCGGGGTAGAAGTGGGCGTCGGCGTTCACGGCGCGCTCGAACTCCACCTCGGCGTCCTTCGGAAAGCCCTTCTGCAACAGCATCTGGCCGAGCTGATTGTGCAGACTGGCCGAGCGCGGATTGGCCTGCAGCGCGTTGATCGTCGCAGTGATCTGCGCATCCAGCGGCGTGCCGGTATTCAGGTAACGCGCGTAGAACGGATTCGCGTACGGGTTCTCATCGTGGTGGTGATGGGGCAGGGAGGCGCAGGAAGCCAGCGCCGTGATTGCTGCAATCAGTAGGAGACGTTTCATCATCATTCCTGGATGGGTTTCGCTTTCAACTTCACTTTGCCGTCGACGACGTCCACACGGAAGGCGACGACGTCCACATGAT
>DATART010000419.1:0-6859 GCA_036264035.1 Thermoanaerobaculia bacterium
CGCTTCGTTGCGCGCTTTGGGCACTTCCAACTTCGGACCTTACCCCTCCGGGTTAACGAAATCGATGTCAAATGGAGCTATCTTGCTGCCGGCATTCGACATATGGGCAGCACAACGCGTGATTACGACTGATCCGCAGGTCACATCGATATCAAACGCGGTGATATCGGATATCAAACGCGGTGATATTGAATATCAAACGCGGTGATATTGAATATCAAACGCGGTGATATCGAATATCAAACGCGGTGATATCGGATATCAAACGCGGTGATATCGAATATCAAACGCGGTGATATCGAATATCACCGAGTGTGACATCGATATCAGCGAGTGTGACATCGATATCAGAGAGTGTGACATCGATATCAACGAGTGTGACATCGATATCAAACGCGGGGATACCGATATCACCGCCTGACCCCGTCGATATCAGGCGCGCGACGCATCATGCGACCTCGGAATGCGTCGGTATCAGAGCTGGTCCCATGAATGGGACGGCGGCAGCGATCGATCTGCGACGCAGTGACACGAATCGGCTGGCGTTCGATCTGCGTCATCTGCGGACAAGCCTTTCATCCAGCAGCCGGCCACGCCATTGCCTCGGCGAACGTGACCTCGGCGCGTTCGTTGCGCTCGGGACGCGCCTCTACAACAACTCCTTCAATCGCTGATACCCGCTCCTGCTGACTTGCAATCGCGTGCCGTCGCGGAGGATCGCTACGCGGCTGTCTTTTGCGTACAACTCGATTTTTTCGATGCGTTCGAGGTTGACGACGTAGGCGCGGTGGATGCGGACGAAGCGGTCGGGGTCGAGTTGGGCGGCGATTTCGCTGATCGGTTGTTGTTTGCGCAGCTTCACGCCCGAGGTTGCGAGGAGGATGGCGTCGTCGGCGGCTTCGATGTAGTCGAGGCGGGAGACGGCGACGACCTGAATCGCGCCGTCCTCGCCGCGAACGACTACGCGTTGCAGTGGTTTCGCGCGAAGCGACGTTGCCAGACTGGCAACCGGTTGCCGGTCATTCGCTGCGGCGCGTTTGACTCGTTCCATCACTTGCTGGAAACGCTCTTGCGACAGCGGTTTGAGCAGGTAGTCGAGCGCGTGGACTTCGAACGCGCGCAGGGCGTGCTCGTCGTGCGCGGTGACGAAAACGACGATTGGCGAGCGGTCGAGGAGCTCCAGCACTTCGAAGCCGTCGAGCTTCGGCATCTGGATGTCGAGCAGGAGGAGATCAGGATCGTATTGCGCGACCGCTTTGACCGCCTCGAAGCCGTTCGCGCATTCCGCCACGACCTCGCAGTCCTCATCCGCGGCGAGGAACTCCCGCAGCAGCTCGCGCGCGGGCAACTCGTCGTCGACGATGACTACGCGGATCATCGCGGCAACTCGATCACCACGCGGAACTGCCCCTCCGCCTCGGCGGCCTGCAGCCTGGCCTGCCCCTCGGAGACGGCGCTGAGGCGGCCGCGCGCGTTTTCGATGCCGATGCCTTCGCCGCGCGCGTCGGCGCGGTCGGGGTCCGCGGGATTGTCGATGACGATGCGCAACATGTGATCCTCGAGCGTAGCAGTGATGTCGATCGTGCCGCCTTCGACCATCGAGGCCACGCCGTGGCGGACTGCATTCTCCACCAGCGGCTGAAGCAGCAGCGGCGGGACCATGCAGGCCGCCGCGCCTTCATCGACATTCACGTGCGTCGTCAGGCGGTCGCCGAAACGGACTTGTTCGATTGCCAGATAGCGCTGCACGAGGTCGATCTCTTCGGCCAGCGTGATGCGTTCGAGTGCGCCGAGGCGGAGGATCAGTCGAAAAAAATCGGCGAGACGCTGGGCCATCTCGCGCGCTTCGAGCGGACGCGAGCCGCACATCGAGGCGACCGCGTTCAGGCTGTTGAAGAGAAAGTGTGGATCGACCTGCGCCTTGAACGCGCGCAGCTCCGCTTCGCGCGCGAGGACGCGGTAGCGCAGCACTTCGTCTTCCGCTTCGCGCAACGCCTCGATCTCCAGGACGAGGTAATGCACGGCGGCGGCGGCGACGTAGAGCATCACGCCGAGGCCGAAGAGGAGCGAGTAATCGGGCGCGAGGTGAGTGCCGAATCGTTGATTCAGCGCCGGTACCCACGACTTCCACATCACCACCCACAGCCCGCTCGCGGCGGCGGCCGAACCGGCGTGGCCGACGGCGATCGACGACCGCGACGCGCTGCGTAGCGGCAGCGCGTTGCAGAGGAATCGCGAGGCCAGCGCGATGATGCCGAGGAGCAGCGACGGCGGCAGCGCGGCGGCGATGGCCAATCCGGCCGACGCGCCGCGCGCCCAGAGGAAGAATGCAGAGCTGGCCGCGGCCGCGGCGGTCACCGCCGCCACCGCGTAAAGCGCCAGAGCTCCGCGGCTCAATGCAGTTCGCGTGGTTGCCATCACAGTCCCTTCGGATGCCGGATTTCGACGCCGCCCATGATCGCGCTGCCGCGAAGGATGAGCGTCGGTGCGCCGGCGGGAGCGTTGCCGTCCGTCTTGTCGACGACGCCGCCGAGGATTGCCAGAACGTGGTTCTCGATCCGCCAGCCGCGCGGGACGTGAATCTCGATCCCGCCCCAGAACGCCAGCACGTCGATCACCGCCTCGGACGTGATCTTCGCATTCGCAAGGTTGATCTCGCATCCCCCCATGACCGCTACGACGTCGCCGCCGACGAAGTCACTCGACGCGACGCCGCGTCCGACGCCGCCCATGACCGCGACGGAATGGAAAGAGTTGTCACGCCGCGCGCCCTGTGCCTGCGGCCCGAGCGATTGCCGGATCAGCGTCACGCCGCCGGCGCTGATCAGCAACGGCCACACGCCGAGGATGGCCGAGACGTGCACGTGCGGCAGAAACGGCAGCCGCGGAAGAAACAGAATACCGATCGCGACGAGTACGACGGTCGAGATCCACTGCGCCCGCGCCAGATGTGCGAGGCCGAGCGCGATCAGGATCAGCGGCCACCAGCGAAAGTAGTCCGAGGCATCGAGCTGGCCGGTGTGATCGAGCCAGCCGATGATGCCGGTGGCGAGGATCGCGCAGCCCCACACCAGGCGCGTCCACGGGTTCTCGCCGCGTTCGCGCGCGCGGCGTCGCAGTTCGCGCCTTTGGGCATCGCGGATTCGATCGTTAGACATGGCGATCTCCTTCCTCGGCATTGCTGCGCCGCGCCGAGCCGGCGATCGTCCGCACGATCATTCCGCCGCCGAGGATGACCAGCAGCAGCGGCCACGATGACGCGTAGGTGAATCCGGAAATGTGCAGCGTCACCATCTGCAGCCATACGCCGACGCCGATGATCGAAAGTCCCGTCCAGATCGTCTTGCGGTGAAAGACATGGGAGAAGCCGACGATGATGACGATGAGCGGCCAGAAGCGGCGAATCGTCCAGTCGAAGTCGAAAACGTGCAGACGGCTGAGGAGCAGGAACGTGCCCACGCCGAGAAGAAGAAGTCCCCAGAAAATCTGATCGCTGTTGTCGTGCGGATGTTTCTTGCTCATAGCCCCTCCACGGCTTTGCTCTTGATGTCGACACCGGCCATGATCACGACGCCATTGACGATGAGCTTCCGTCCGCCCGGCGCCGCCTTGGTGCGGATGTCGGCGCCGCCCATGATCGGCAGAACGTTGCCGGTCACTTCCCACCCCTCGGGCACTTTGATCTCGACGCCGCCCCAGATGGCGATGATCTCCAGCTCGGCGGGAACGTTCTCCATGTCTGCGTCCCTGAGATCGAGCTCACATCCGCCCATGAAGGCGATGATGCGTCCGCCGCGGTAACTGCGCGACGTGACGACTTCTTTGCGCACGCCGAGGATGGCCAGAATCGTCGAATCCGACCCGGTCGAAATCGCCGAGGGGCGAAAACCGAACGCGTGCGCAAGAATGGCTAGTCCCGCCAGGATCAGCGCGACCGGCCATAGGTCGAAGATGGAGAAGCGCACCCAATCGGTAGTGAAGAGAAGCAGCAGCGCGCCGGCGGCGATGGCGAAGCCCGCCGGAATCCTGTTGTCGCGGTCCTGCAGCTTGAGAAGGCCGATGACGATGAGGAACAGCGGCCAGTAGGGGAGGAAGCGATCGGCGTTGGCAAAATCGAAGTTGTCGAGTGTGAGCAGAATGCCGAGGAGCGTGAAGAAAACGCCGATCACGAACTTCACGCTGAGTCTCGGCTGCTGCCTTGTAGCGAGTGTTTGCATGGCGGCAAGATACGGAGGGGTTTGCGGTATGTCTGCGGTGCGCCGGTGAACGGTGGTGTCTGCCCGGCGAATGGAGAACGTTGAACCACAAAGGGATCGCTTGTTCAGTGCAAGCCAAAACCCGAGCGCGCGTCGGCGAAGCCGGCGTAAGAACCGTAGCCCACGGTTTTAACTGTGGGACAACGGATGGAGTTGATTGGGGAGCCCGCTTGAGCGGGCGAAAGAAAGCTTTCTCTCGCCCGTCAAGACGGGCTCATACAACGAACGAATCCACTACCCCCACGTGAACGTGGGGGCTACGGTTCTTACGCCGGCTACGCCGACGGCTGTACTTGCGTCGCAGGATCCTGTGGTTCAATCAGCTTCATGAAAAAACTGCTGATGATCTTTTTCTGCGCGACGCCGCTGATCGCGCAGCATCGCCCCGTCAACACGTTTTCGATCGTGGCGCGCGATCCGGCCACGGGGCAGATCGGCGTGGCAGTGCAGTCGCACTGGTTCGCGGTCGGCCAGATCGTGCCGTGGGCGGAGGCGGGAGTGGGCGCGGTGGCGACGCAGAGTTTCGTCGATCCGTCCTACGGCCAGCTCGGACTCGATCTCCTTCGCACCGGCAAGTCCGCTCCCGACGCGCTCCGCGGTCTCCTCGGCGCCGATGCGTCGTGCGAGGTTCGGCAGGTGGCGATGATCGATACCGCCGGCAATGTGGCGACGTTTACGGGCGCCCACGACATCCAGGCCGCGGGCGGTACGGCAGGCGGCGGCACCGCGGGAAAGCAGGTTGGATGCGGAACCGCGGGCGGGATGCTGTCGATCGGTAAGGATTTCTCCGCGCAGGCGAACCTGATGGCGAACGACAAGGTCTGGCCGGCGATGGCGAAGGCGTATTCGGAATCGACCGGCGATCTCGCCGATCGCCTGCTGGCCGCGCTCGACGCCGCGCAATCGGCCGGTGGCGATATTCGCGGCAAACAGTCGGCGGCGTTGATTGTCGTGAACGGCAAATCGTCAGGGAAGCGCTGGCAGGACGAGGTCTTCAATTTTCGCGTCGACGACAATCCGACGCCGCTCGTCGAGCTTCGCCGCTTGGTGGCGTTGCAGCGCGCCTACAACCACATGAACGCCGGCGATCTGGCCACGGAACACAACGACAACGAAGGCGCGCTGCGCGAGTACAGCGCCGCCGAGACGATCGCGTCGTCCACGACCGGCGTCCCGCAGAGCCGCTACGCGGAGATGATCTACTGGCACGCCGTGGCGCTGGTGAACATGAAGCGCGTCGACGAATCGCTCCCGCTCTTCGCCCGCGCATTCGACATGGAACCCGGCTGGCGCGAGCTGACGCCGCGATTGCCGCACGCGGGGCTGCTGCCGGACGATGCGAAGTTGATCGAACGGATTGTGGCGGCGAAGAAGTAGCGCGAAGCGCGTCTTCCAAACGCCGGAGGCGTTTCGGAGGGTAGCCGGTGGTCCGAGCGAAGCGAGCGACCACCGGATTACGCATCGCGAATTGGTATCCGACCGCGGTAGCGGTCGCGGAGGGATTTACGCCGCCTGGTATTTGATACGCGACCCCGCGGGGGTCGGTCATCCGTCACGATCTGTATTCCGGTGGTCGCTCGCTTCGCTCGGACCACCGGCTACCATACGGAACGCCTCCGGCGTTCGGGAGACGATCGCAGAGCTACGGCCGCGGGGAATTGTTGTAACCGTTCGGTGTTAGGCTGCCGGGACCAGGCACCGCATGAGCCGCAAACCTAACTTCGATAACGATGCGGCCGAGGACGACGGGAACGTCGGATCGCCGCCATCGAGAAGCAGCATGAACGAAAGCAAAATCGCCCTTTTCATCGATTTCGAGAACATCGCCATCGGCGTCACCGACGCCAAGTACAAAAAGTTCGAAGTGGCCCTCCTCCTCGAGCGCCTGCTGGAGAAGGGGAAGATCGTCGTCAAGCGCGCCTACTCCGACTGGGACAAGTTCCCCGATTACAAGCGCGAGTTGCACGAGGCCGCCATCGAGCTGATCGAGATTCCCGGCCGCGTCTATTCGGGCAAGAACTCCGCCGACATCCGCATGGTCGTCGACGCGATGGACATGGCCTGGTCGAAGGATCACATCAACATCTTCGTCGTCGCGTCGGGCGACTCCGATTTCTCGCCGCTCGTTTCGAAGCTGAAAGAGAACGACAAGTACGTCATCGGCGTGGGCGTGAAGAATTCGTCGAGCGATCTGCTGATCGACAACTGCGACGAGTTCATCTTCTACGAGGACCTCGTGCGCGGCACGCAGAAGGCGCCGAGCGTGAACTTCAAGGACAAGAAGCAGGGCGAGGTCTTCAAGCTCCTGATCGATTCGATCAAGGCGCTGATGCGCGAGAACAAAGAGATCCTCTGGGGCTCGATGATCAAGCAGACCATGCAGCGCAAGAAGCCGACCTTCAACGAGGAGTACTACGGCTACAACACGTTCAGCGACCTGCTCGAGGATGCGCAGAAGAACGACATCATCAAGATCAAGAAGGACGTGAAGAGCGGGTCGTACGTGATCACGGGATTCGCGCAGCCGGCCGCCTAGGCGGCCTGTCATCCTGAACCGCCGGAGCGACGCAGGCGAAGCCGGAGTCGCGGAGGACGGCGAAGGA
>DATART010000034.1:0-4046 GCA_036264035.1 Thermoanaerobaculia bacterium
CAGCAATCCACACTGCGCGACGCCGGCTAATTTGGACACGTCTGGTCTGTGCCACACGGCGCACCTCGGTGCGCCGTTTTCTTTTCTCTGTATTCTTTGTGCCTTTGTGGTGAAAAGCCTTTCGGCGATTCCTACACCGACACCCGCTCGAAACCCTTCTCATGCGACTGCTCGTCCATGACACCGACCGAAATCTGCGAGCGGCCGGGTTGAAGAACGACATTCACGCGGAAGGTGAGTTCCTTGTCGCCGGCACGTTCAATCGCGTCGGCGGGCCAATGGACCTCCTTCGTCTGACGCGTCACGTTCGACGAATGGCCGGCGGAATCGCCGGTGGCGATGAAAACCGTGAAGGCGCCGGTGAGGCCGCCTGAATCGGGAACGAGCTTCAGTTTGCGAATCGGGATCTTCACGTCGACCGTGACCAGCCGCCGCTCGCCCTCCATCTCGCCGGGTACCGCGTCGACGGAAATGCCGAGCGCATTGCCCGTCGGCTTCATCAACTGATTGGCGATGACGCGGCTCTCCATCTCATCCGCGGGCGTTCCCGCGCCGGCGCTGCCGCGCGTTACGCGAACCGCGTAGCCGTTCTTCACTTTCACCGACACGTCGCCCTTCCCGCCGATTGGCGACGTGGGGTGCACGCCGACCGTGTAGAACGATTCCAGATCGGAGGCGATGCGATTCAGCGCATCCGCCGCGGATCGTCCGACGAAAGCGATCCCGCCCGTCTCGTCGGCCAGGAGGTGGTAGCCGGCGTAGCGGCCCGCCGCATCGGTGAATGCCGCCAGGCGGTCGCTCGACTGTTGCTGATCGATCTGGCTGCCGCCGTCAGAACCGATGTCGGACACGATCGCGTAGAAGACGATGCCGCGGCGCCAGGCGCGCATGCCGAACGTGTTGAAGAGCGGCGTCAGGTCGTAGGACGACGACTCTCCCATCGGCGAGCTGGCCTGCGCGCCTCGCTGCAGGAAGGCTCCCATCGCGCCGTTCTGCGCGTTGGTGCGAAGCGTCTCGAGGTACTGGAACACGGCCGCGCCGGGCGTACGCGGAAGTCCGCCGCCGGCCACGATCAACACGTTGCGCGTGCGCGGCGTGAAAAGGCTGACGGCGGACGAGATCACCGACAGCGACTGTTCCGCGTCGCGATATCCCGCCGCCGCATAGGCGCGGGCCGCGTCCATCAGGGCGTCGAATGTGTAGAACGTGTGATTCGAATTGCCTGCCTGCTGAATGTCAGTCGCGATCTCGCGGATACGTTTCTCGGCGGCCGCCTGGCCGTCGGCCAGCGGAGGGGGCGCGCTCTCGCCGGCCACGAGCCGTAGCGCGTTATCGACCTCGGTCAAATCCGACGTCCAGCCGGTCACCGGCCGCAGCGACGGGCCTCCGCCGAAAATAGCCACCATGTCGCCCGGCCGCAGCGTGCGCGCGAGAAATGCGTGCATCGATTCGACAACCTGACGCCGCGCGCCCGCCGAAATCGTCGTCGCATCGAACAGCACCGCGATGCGCCGCATCTCGCCGGTGTACTGGCCGCTCGCGCCGCGCTCGGAGAACTTCGCTACAGCCATCGGCTTGCCGCCGACCGACAACTGAAAATCATCTTTCGTCAGCGACGGCACATGATTCCCATGAGAGTCGGTCACGACCACCGACAGCATCGCCGGCGGCGCTTCCTTCGCGGTCTGCTGCGCGAACGCAATTGAGGTGAAGGAAAGCGCGGCAACGACGCAAGCAGCGAAACGTTTCATGACGCCTCCTCAGGCTATGAAGGAGAGCCGAGTCTACGCCTGTTCGGAACGGGAGGGCGGCGGTCGCAGCTATCGAATGACAACCCTCAGACGCGCTTCCAGTCGAGCGAAAACTTGATCAGAGGGAGTGGACCGCGCCGTTCCATCACGCAACTGCCGACAGCGGCGAGCAGCTTCTTCGACCCAAAGACGCTCGATCTCTTCGCGCGTTGATGCGATCTCTTCCACCGTCCGTCCCATCCGGCAATTCTACCCGAGCCACGGCACAAAAGCGGACATCACGTCCTCCGCCGCGGTCACCGGACGGCGCGTCTCGCGATTGACCCACACGTGTGAGGACGTCCCGGTCGCGTGCAGACGTTCGCCGGTTCCATCACGCAATTCATATGCGAATCGCATCATGCGGCTGGCGGCTTCGGCGATCGATGTCCGGATCACCACCTCATCGTCATAGAGGTACGGCGCACGGTAGCGGCAGACGATCTCGGTGACGACGAGGATCAGTCCGCGCTCTTCGATCTCGCGATACGGAAAACCAGCTTCGCGGCAGAGATCCGTCCGTCCGATCTCGAACCAGACCACGTAGTTCGCGTGATGAGCGATGGCCATCTGGTCCGTGTCTTTGTAGCGGACGCGCGTGCGGCTCTCGGTGGTGCGCATGAGCGTGCGATCATAGTCTCCGGCAGATCTTTTGCTGATGAGCTGAACCGTGAGCCGAAAAAAATCAAGCGCACACCTGCCGGATGCCGCAAGCTCGCTGCTGATCGGCGCTGCCGTCCTGCTCGCGCTCGACGTCGGCCGGCGCATCTTCCGGCGCTCACAACTCTTCGAGCCGGAACGACAGCCGGTCATCAGCTGGAATCCCGAGGATTACGGCATCCCGCGGGAGCGCACCGAGGTATTGAACTTCGAGACCGACGACGGCGAGCTGCTTTACGGCTGGTATTGCCGCGCGCAGCATCCGATCGCATCGGCGCTCTACTGCCACGGCAACACCGGCAACCTCTCGAATACCGCGCACGTCATGCCGCATCTGCTCGACGCCGGGATCAACGTCCTGCTCTTCGACTATCGCGGATTCGGGCGCAGCAGCGGATCGCCGTCGCTCTCCGGCATCATCGACGACGGCGTTACCGCGGCCCGGCTACATGAGAAAATCCGGCCGAAGAACATCCCTTCGATCCTCTACGGCTACTCGCTCGGCGGAGCGATCGCGGCTCAGATTATCCGCCGCCATCCCTTCGATGGACTCATTCTTCAGTCGACATTCACGAATCTTCCCGACATCGCCCGCGTCACGTTTCCGCGCGTACCGCTTCACCTGGTCAGCGGCCGGCTGTTCGACACGCTCGAAGTCGTCCGCAACCTCACCATTCCCGCGCTCATCATTCACGGCACTACAGACGAGGTTTGTCCGTCCTGGATGGCGCAGCAGCTTCACGATTCCTGCGCCACCAGCGAGAAGAAGCTGATCCTTGTCGAGGGCGGACTGCACAAGGATCTGTTCGAGCGCGACGACGCGCAGACGCTGGTGTGGGAGATCAACCGTTTCGCCACGAGCCTGCGCTGCACGCCGCATGTCGTGCAATACCAGCCGGGTGCGGGCGAGCTGCTGCTCGATCACGCGCTGCGATTCGTCCGGCGGCAGTGGCGGCGGCACCTCGTGCAGCAGCCGCTGTGATACGTTCCGGGACGCGTTCGTGTTTTCCACCGCGCGCGAAATCTGCATTCGAAGGAAGCCATGCTCGCCGTTGTTAAATCGGCCCCCGTCGATGGCCCCGAGGGCACCTCAGTCCGCGATTGTGCCGTGCCGAAACCTGGGCCGGATGAGGTGCTGATCCGCGTCGCAGCCGCGGCCGTCTGCGGTACCGACAAGCACATCTACCATTGGGATCCCTCCATCCGCGACAAAGTCACGCCGCCGCGGATTTACGGTCACGAGTTCTGCGGATTTGTCGAGGAGCTCGGATCGCGCGCGCAACGCGGCTACGAAGGCCATCTCGAAATCGGCGACTACGTTTCCGCGGAGATGCACGTCGTCTGCGGCGAGTGTCCGCGCTGCCGCACCGGCAACGGCCACATCTGCGATCGCACGCGCATCTACGGCCTGCACGAGGATGGCGCGTTCGCCGAATTCGTGAAGGTGCCGGCCGCGAATGTCGTGAAGCTCGGCCGCTACGTTCCGCTTCGCGTCGGCGCATTCCTGGACGCCCTCGGCAACGCCGTTCACACGACCTCAATCTGCGACCTGGCCGGCAAGTCCGTCGCCATCACCGGCTTCGGCCCGATCGGCGC
>DATART010000052.1:0-5704 GCA_036264035.1 Thermoanaerobaculia bacterium
GCACGCGGCGATCCGAACGCTCGGACTATCGGAACTGAAACCGTTCGATCCGCGCGAACGCGTCATCGAGTACCGGCTGGCCGCTCCCGCGCGCCTGGCGTCAATGCGCGTCAACGATTTCGTCGACGAGCTTTCCAGCGACTCCCCTGCTCCGGGCGGCGGTTCCGTTTCCGCGCTGGCGGCATCGATGGGCGCCGGTCTCGCTGCGATGGTGGCCGTCCTCTCCCACACCCGCAAAGGCTTCGAATCGAAACAGCCGGACCTCGACCGCATCGCCGTCCGCGCGCAAACGTTAAAGGATCAATTCCTCGCTGCCGTCGACGCCGACACCGCCGCCTTCGACCAACTCCTCGACGCCATGCGCATGCCGAAGTCGACCGCCGAGGAGCAGTTGGCGCGCGACGCCGCGATCGCCGAGGCGACCGTCGCCGCCACCGAAGTCCCCCTCGGCGTCCTCGAGTCGTGCCCCGAGGTCATCGAGCTGTGTATTGAAGTCGGCCGCACCGGATTGCAAGCATCGCTATCCGACGCCGGCGTCGGCGCGCAAATGGGACGGGCGGCGGCGGCGGGCGCGTATCAGAACGTCTGCATCAACCTCGCGGGATTGAGGGATGCCACTCGCCGCGCATCATTAATAAAGCGCGGTGATGTCGCATGGGACCGCGCGCGGAAACTTCATACCGAGGCGGAAAAAGAAATCCTCATCAAACTAAGGGATAGCGTGGCGTAAAGGCTGTACCGACCGCTCATGCCGCTGCGAGCGCGTGGGCAAGTTCTTCAGCGGTTCCCTCAGGAGAATTCCGGACGAGATAGCGACGCAAGCGCAGCTCAATCGGAAGCTGCGATGGATCGATGTCTTTGGGAACGATTGCCACCACTTTTTTCCGCATGCCGATGGCAGCACCGAGTTCGAAGAAGAGGTTCGGCTTTTTGAGACTGTCGGATTCGACGAGCGTTACGAACACATCGCTCGCTCTGAGTCCCTTTTCCAATGCGTCGCGCAGAGACTCACCGGCTGAAATCTCAAACTGGTCGAACCACACCTTCTCGCCCCTTTGTTTGAGAGCCTCGGCAAATGAACGTGCCCAATCCGCATCTGCACTCGAATACGAAATGAAGATCTGCCGGTTATCCATTTTTCTTTCCGCCCTTGTGCTGCTGAACGCGCGCTTTGAGCTGTTCGAGATACGTCTCTACTTCATTCAACTGAAGAAGGTCCCGTTTTTTCAGGAACACCGGCGTTCCTGGCCGCTTCTGCAACTCTGAGGGCGTGATACCAAGTAGCAACGCGACGATCGGTATTCGGCGTCCCCATGCTGCGCCCAGTTCCGCCCAGACGTATGGCCTATCCAGTGCCCACGGCGTGAGTAACACAACCAGCTCATGTGCGCGTTCCAAAAAGTCGAGAATATCTTCCTCGAAGTCCGCGCCCGCGTCCACCTCGGCTTCGTCGAGGAAAGGCTTTGCTCCTGAGGTTTCGATCTCGCGAGCAATCTGCCGGGCCACCCAAGTGTCTTGCGAACTGTGGCTCACAAAGACAAGCAGCCTGTCAGAGGGGATGGCGAGTGGCATTTATGGAATTCTACAGCAGCCCCCGCTAAGCAGTGTGTCACCGCCAATCCGGTCGCGTATCAAAGGCCGACCTAACTTGAGAGAGTCCGACCTACGTTTTTCCGAGCTTTTCTTTTGGCGCGGGCGTCGGCAGAGACGCTCTCAGCTCACGCGCGAGCGCGGCGAGGGCGGGTGGGACCGATGGGGAGGGGACGAAGTCGGCTTCGATGGCGGCGCGAACCAGGGTGCGGCGCGCTTTCTCGACCTCGGGGACGCCGGAATGGAAAACGGCGAATGCCTTCCAGTCTTCGCGCGAGCAGTGTCCGTTCGCCATCCGCTCCAGGAACGCGGCGAACTCAGACTCCATGTTCAACATGCGCGGCAGTATAGCGGTCGGTGAGCTCGGTCGAGCGCCGTTGCATCCGTAGCAGTCACTTCGTACGTTTCGCAGCCGGTCGTCTCGTCATCCGCAGCTCGATCATCATCCGTTCCTTGCCGGCATCGTCGATGAGGAAGTGGCGGTGAAGGAGGATGCGGTCGCCATCTTCCAGATGCGCGCGGGCGACTGTGCGCCGCCCCGGACGGTCGGGATCGAGCGAGGTGGCGTAGAGCACGATCTCCTTGCCGTCAAACGTGCCGTCGCTTTGACGGATGGACATGCTGGTCTGCCGCGAGTCGTACCAAACGGTCGTGAAGCGATTCGTCTTGGCGTCGAAGCCGGAGATGCCGACACCGGTGCTCTTTTTCCCGTCGCGGTCGAAGAAGGTGAAATCCGATTCGAGGAAATGCCCGTCCTGAACCATCCTCTGCCGGCACTCGCCTTTGGTCACAACCGGCGCGCCGCCGTTCGACGGAAAGAACGTCTTCACGACATCCCAATCGCCGGCGAACCGCGCCAGCAGCAGCTGCCCAGCTCCCGCGGCCGCGCGAGGCTCATATGAGCTCTGCGCGTCAGCAGCCGGGCGTGGTTTTGGCGGCTCCTGCGAGACCACGCTGACAGAACTGATGACGATACTGGCGACGATGACGCTTCTGAACGTCCACGACCGCATGTGTTTTCCTCCATTCAAATGATTCATCAGAATCTAATGACGATCCAGTATCCCATTCAAAATCCCCCCCGCCTCCCCCACCCTCGGTCCCGGGCGCGTGAACAGGTTTTCGTCGACGGCGACCGCGACGACGTTCTTTGTGCCGGCGCGGGTGAGTAGTGCCTCGACCGCCGCGGGCGTGACGGAGTGGTTCGGGTAGAGCAGGATGTCGGGCGGATGGGCGACGAAGGATTCGAGAGAGTAGGACGGCCACCCGTTCACTTCGACGGCGTTGGTGGCGCCGCAGAGGGTGAAGAGATCGTCGGCGAAGGTGTTGCGGCCGGCCACGTAAAGTGGATCGGTCCAGACGGCGAGCATCAGGCGCGGCGGGTGAGATCGCGTTCGGCGCTGGCGACCCAGGCTGCCGTTCAATGAAGCGACGGCGTTTGCGCTGCTGATGCCGAGGGCGTTGGCGATCGACGTCATCGATTTGGCGATGTCCGCGAGACGTTCGTTGGTAACGACCAGCAGCGGAATGTGGACCGATGCCAGCGAGCGGCCGAGGTTGGGTGGGAGGCCGGCGGCGTTGGCGATGACGAGATCCGGGCGGACGGCGACGATTTTTTCGAGGTTGGGTTGCAGTCCGCCGACGCGCGGAAGTTTGCGTTGCGGCATCGCATCGGCGGAGTAGTCGTCGGTGGCGACTATCCGATCATCCGCACCGAGGGAGAGAACCATCTCCGTTACGTTCGGAGCGAGCGTGACAACGCGGTGCGGCGTTTTCGATGGAGTTCGCGCGGGCGCGGAACAGGTTGCCAGAAGCAGCACAGACAAGAGTGTCTGTGCCACACACAAACAAAAACCGCGGCGTTGGAGCCGCGGTTGGTTGGGAGCGAACACATTCAAGGCTACGACTCGCCGGCTTCGTCGTCTTCCATGTCGTTGTGGATGCCGAGGCGGGAGCAGGCGGCGGCGTACATCTGCTTGGAGGCGTTGATCGCGTTCTGCAGCTCGGCGATCCGGTCCTTCACCTTGGCCAGCTCTTCCTCGATCTGGTCCTTCAGGTCGCTGATCTCCTGCTTCGTAACCTGAAGCGTCGTCTCGTAAAACTTGCGCTGCTGATCGGTGATGACTGGCATTCTCTTCCTCCGAATTTGATGGGGACGGCGCGGGATTATAGCTTGAAGTCCACGCGCACGCTGGTCCACGTCTTCACGCGTACGCCGTCTTTCTCACCGGGGGAAAACGTGGAGCGGCGGATACTCTGCTGCGCGGCTTCGTTGAGTACTGCCTGCGGACCGCTGACGACGCGCGTCTCCAAGACCTGCCCCGTCTCCGAGATGAGAGCGCTGACGACGACGGTTCCCTGAACGTGCTGCACGCGCGCGATGGGCGGATAGGTGGCTGCGGCTTGATGCGTCATATGCGCGGGCGTGAGGCCGGGCGTGCCGGCCGGGATGAGATCGCCGACCTGCGTGCGCGGCGCTTCCGGCTGCGGCGCGGGACGATTTTCGGCGACCGGCGGCGGAACCGGTGCGGGCGGCGGCTGTGGAACGGGCGCGGGACGATTTTCGACGACCGGCGGCGGAGCAACTGTCTGCGTCGCCACCTGCTGCGGCGGCGGCGCCGCGGCGGGACGCGCGGTCGTCGTGGTCTGCTGATTCTGCGCGCGGGCGAGTTGATCGAGGCGCGCTTTCTCGGCGGCCATGCGCTTCGCCACTTCTTCGTTGACCTTCGACGGATCGATGGCCGGCGCGGTCGACGTCGTTGCCGTCGTGGCGGCGATCGGAGTGGTGGACGTGGCGGCGATCGAGGTTGCGGTGGTCTGCGTCTGAACGACGGCGGGCTTGGTGAGGACGGGGGTGACCGGCTTCGGTTTGCGCATCGCGAAATACGCGATGGCGACGCCAATGACCAGCACGGCGACGATCGCGATCGGTACGACCGGCGGTTTCTTTGCCGGTGCCGCGATTGCGGCCGCCGGCATCGCGACTGGCAGTGCCGCTGGCATCGGCGCCGCAATCGCAGTCGCGGCGACTGCCGGCTTGAGCGGCTTCAGTTCGTTCGCGGCCTGCGGCGGCTCGGACGCGTGCATCTCCATCGAATGCGCGGGCGTGGCGACGCTCGTGGCGAGGCGATGCATGTAGATGGCAAGATCGGCGCTGGTCGGAGTCGGCTTGAAGTTGTAGAGCACCGCGTCGAGATCGCGCTGCATTTCGCCGGCGGTCTGATAACGATTGGCGGGATCCTTCTGCAGCGCCTTGAGCACGATGGCGTCGATCTCCGGCGTCACTTCATCGTTGTATTGCGACGGCGGAGTGACGCGCGCCTCGCGAACCTGCTCGAGGATGGACAGCTCGTTGTCGCCGCTGAAAAGTTTGCGCGCGGTAAGCATCTCGAAGAGCACCGTGGCCAGCGCGAAGATGTCGGAGCGCTTGTCGATGTTGCGCCCCCAGGCCTGCTCGGGCGACATGTACTGCAGCTTCCCTTTGAGGGCGCCGGCCTGCGTGTGCGACGCTTTCGATGCGGCCTTGGCGATGCCGAAGTCGCAGAGCTTGATGTCGCCTTCCTCGGAGATCAGCACGTTCTGCGGTGAGACGTCGCGGTGCACGAGGCCCATCTCTTTGTCTTCGAAGTCGCGCTTGCGATGCGCGTAATCGAGCGCGGCGGCGATCTTCGAAGCGATGAAGAGCGCGATCTCGACGGAAAGCGGCTGATCGCGTTCCTGCGCTTTCCTGAGGATGTTCTTCAGGTCGTACCCATCGATGTACTCCATGGCGATGTAGTACGAGCTCTGGATTTTGCCGAGGTCGTAGATGTGGATGATGTTGTTGTGGTTGAGCTGCGCGGCCAGCTTCGCTTCATCGACAAACATTTCGATGAAGTCCTGATTGTCGGAGAGATGCGGCAGGATTTTCTTGATGGCGACGATCTTCTGAAATCCTTCGACGCCGCGCATGCGCGCTTTCCACACCTCGGCCATCCCGCCGGTGGCGATCTTTTCGAGCAGGACGTACTGGCCGAACTTGATCCCGTCGGACGGCTCCTCTTCCTCGGCCGGCGCCGGCGCCGCCGCTGCGGCAGCGGCCTGAGGGAACACGGGCTGCGAGACGATGACCAAA
>DATART010000276.1:0-3116 GCA_036264035.1 Thermoanaerobaculia bacterium
TGATCCAACACGCCGAAAAAGTGCAGACTTGCGCGTGCTCCAGCATCAAAGTCAGTTCGCCAGCATCGTCAGGGGCGAAACCGGCCATCCAAACGCAAATTCATCGGTCGTCGCCCGAACGGTGAGAAATGCGGGCTAGAATGCTCGCGTGAGCAAGCCGATGACGAAGGAAATGGCGCAGGCGTGGCGCGCTCGATGGCTCGCGCTGGAAGAACGTCAGGAACAGGAACTTCGCAAACAGTCGTTCGACGAAAAGCTCAGGGCACTCGCATTTCTGATGGCGTCCGTTGATCTCTTCGACATGGCGTCATTGGCCGCGGAAGACGCCGCCGCACGTGAACGCTGGGCACGCCTCCAGTCGTTGATGAAGTGATGGACGAGAATCTCGACCGGCCGAGCGCGTTAGCGACTGCGTTTTTGTTGTGTTCCCCCACCCCATCCACTACCCTCCCGCGGTCGTGCCGAACGTCTACACATTCAAGGACTTCGAGGGAAGCAGCCATCGCATTCTGATCGGCTTGATTCGCCGTTTTGCGCCGCGCGGCGGGACGCTTCTCGACCTCGGTGCGGCGGGTGGCGAGTTGGGTGCGGCGGTGCGCGAGCACTTCGATCGCACGATCGGATTTGAATACGACTCCGATCGGATCGGGCAGCTTCGCGGGCGATTCGATCAGGTGGTGATCACCGATCTGGAGACGGTTAAGACGCTGCCGTCAAACGTGAACGCGATCGTGCTGGCGGACATCATCGAGCACCTTCGCAACTCGACGACGTTGCTGCGGCTGGTGAAGCAGTCGCTGACCAAAGACGGCGTCCTCTTCCTGTCTGTCCAGAACATCGCGAACATCACGGTGCGGCTCGGCCTGCTCTTCGGCGTCTTCGAATACCGCGATCGCGGCATTCTCGATTTCACGCATCTTCGCTTCTTCACGATGCGCACGATCCGGCGCGAGGTCGAGAAGGCCGGATTTCGCATCATCGCCGTGCGCGGATCGTCGGTTCCGATTCGCCTCATCATCGGCTGGATGCCGGACATTTTGCTGCGCATCGGCGAGCGCGTGCTTACGTGGATCACGCGCATCTGGCGCGGCCTTTTCGCGTATCAAATCATCCTGGTGGCAACGCCGAGGTGACGGCGCCGCGCATCGACGATCGACAGCGCAATCAACAGCAGCAGCGCGATTCCTGAAACAAGCCACCACTGGCGGCCGAGGCGTTCGATGAAAACGACGCGGTGGCTGCCGGCCGGAATCGGGATGCCGGCGAACAGCACATTGATTTGAATCGGATCGACGTCGCGGCCGTCGACGGTGACGCCTAACTCCGGCGTGAGCTTTTGCGACGACGCCAGCAGTGTCTTCGCAGGCGCGGAGATATCGACGATCTGTTCGTCATCCTGGTACGAGCGCAGCGTCACGACCGCGTCGGATGCATCGACGTTCATCGGCCGCGGATCGGTCACGATCGCTTCTTCAGCAAAGTCGATGTTCTTCGTCGCCAGCAACTGGTCGACGGACATCCGCCGCGCGCGCGTCACCGCGTGGAATCGCGGCACCTCGGCCACATTCCGGAAGATGCGGCCATCGTGAAAGTCACGTTCGAAAATCAGCGGCGTCATGACTCGGTCGTAAAACAGCGGCGCGTCGCCGGCGATCTCCGTCATTCCGGTGAGCATCCGAATGCGCATTCCGCTCGACGCCAGGCGCAGCATCACCGTCTCGCCGAGCCGCGCGTACGGCCGCAGCGGGATGTATATCTTCCCGATCGCCGTGATGTCGCCTGCCGTGAACGCGCGGGAATAAACGACGGCCGTCCCCTTCGTCAGCGTCACGTCGAGGTGCGGAGCGCGCCCCGACGTCTCCTGCAACTCGATCGGCAGCTCGATCGCGTAGAACGGCTCTTCGTCCACGCGGACGTGGCGCTGCATGACGGCGCCGGATTCCATCGTCGTTGCCGCGACCTCCTTCACCGCCGGCTTCGTGTTCTTCAGAACCGTCCATTTCATGACATCGATCGACGGCTGCTCGAGAAAGTAGCGAACGCCGAGCATCGACACGAGCGGATCATCGAAGTTGAATTTGAGGCTGTTGAAGTTGATGACGGTTGACGTGGTTAGCGCGGCGCTCGGATCGATTCGTTCCAGCAACCGCCGATAACTCGCCTCGGACGAAAAATGGCTGCGCACGTCTTCGAGGTGGTACAGCTCCGAGCTGTTCGGCCAGAGGTAGACGAAGAAGGGCGCGATGCGGAAAGGCTTCGGCTGCGACTGCAGAAACGCGATGGTCGGTCCGCTCGGCGGCGATGCCAGGCGTGGCTCGATGTAGGGATAAAAGCGTCCTGCAAATACTCCGAGATCGCCAGCCGAGGCGGCGGCAAGAAGCATCGCGATGGCGATGCGGAAACGGCCGCGCGAAAGAAATGCGGCGCCGGCGGCTGCGAGGTACGCGACCGCGATCGGCAACATCAATTCGATGCGCGTCAGCGGCGAGTACTTGAATCCGGGAAGGCTGCCGACAATCTTCGCGATCACCGGCACGCCGAACATCGCGGCGATCATGATCGCCAGAATCGCCAGCCAGAACCACCGCGAGCGCGCGCGGCGATTCGCGACGCCAAGAAAAATCAACAGCAGCGCCACGACGCCGACGTAAACGGTCGCCTCGATGTAGTTGTTGAGCGTTCCGAGTGCGCGGTCGCCGCGCCAGTCGCGCAGCGCGATGTTGCCGAGGTGATCGGGATTGACGAAGAGTGCGAGGTGGCGCAGCGGGAAGACGTGTTCTGCCGCCGCATTTGCGCGCGATCCGAGATAGCCGCTGCGACCGACGAGCTGCGCGAGCGGAATGAACGACGGCGCGGCGATGATGATGCCGAGGAGCGTCGCGAAAATCGCCGTCGCCAGGACGCGTGGTGAGAAACGGCGCTCTCGAATCGCGAGATAGACGAAGTACGCCACCGCCGCGTACGCGCCGTACGCCATCGTCGCCGGAAACGCGGAGAGCGCGTAGCAGAGCGCGATCAGTCCGATCACCCATGCCGGCGTTCGCTTGCCGCGAGCGGTGCGAAGCGCGATCCAGAGCAGCGCCGGATAAAGGGGCGCCGCATTCGTGACGTGCCAC
>DATART010000277.1:0-4078 GCA_036264035.1 Thermoanaerobaculia bacterium
TGATCCAACACGCCGAAAAAGTGCAGACTTGCGCGTGCTCCAGCATCAAAGTCAGTTCGCCAGCATCGTCAGGGGCGAAACCGGCCATCCAAACGCAAATTCATCGGTCGTCGCCCGAACGGTGAGAAATGCGGGCTAGAAAATGCTCGCGCCGCGCGAGACCTTGTGGCGGCCGCCTGCGCGGCCGCCGATCATGCACGCGTTCCCAACCCCGCGCCAAGCGCGGGGCTGCATTGTCGAGCGCGCCTCCGCGCGCGATTACAATCGACGCTTGCCGCTCCCGGGATCACGATGGGCACCTTCGACAATCGTGATTTCTACTCAAGGCTGAGAGTCGCGTTTCAATCCGACAACGTTTCGATCAGCATCTCAATCGTCTTCGCCGCCGTCGCTAAATCCCGCTCCGACAACTCCCCACCCAACGCATCGCGCCACTGCTCATAGGCGGGCCGCAGCTTCTCGATCGTCGCCCGTCCGCGGCGCGTGAGCACCACGCGCGAAGAGCGGAGATCCTTCGGATCGTCGGCGCGTTCGGCGAAGCCGAGCTGCTCGAGGCGGGTCATCATGCCGGTCATGTTCTGCTTGGAGACCATCATCGTCCGCGCCAGTGAGGCCAGCGACATCGGCTCGCCGTTGGCGGCCAGCGCGGAGAGGATGGCCCATTGCTGCGGGGTGATGCGGGCCTTGGCGAAGACGGGCGCGAGGCGGCGCGTGAGGAGGTTCGCGAGTTGAATCACGCCCGCGACGAGGTCCCGTTCCGGCTCGGCTGTCATGTGTGGTCGTCAATGTATTGACCAATCGCAGACGTGTCAAATGCGCGTGCTAGGCTCTGCTGAATGAGACGCATCGGCGAGTGGTTGCTTCCGGCCGCCATCGTCATCTTTGGAGCAATTCTCCGATTCAAAGATCTGGCTCTCCCCAGCCTCTGGCTCGACGAGATCCTTGCGTACGACATCGCAACAAAGCTGGCTCACACACCGCTGTGGCGGTGGCTGAACGGAGCCGCAGGCGAGCAGGGGCCGCTGTTTTTTGCGGCGGAACTGGCGGGCCGATTCGCGCATTCGCCGGAGTTTGCGGCGCGCTTTGCGCCCGCGGTGTTTGGTGTTGCCGCGATCGTTATCGCGGTTGTCGGTTGTCGGTTGTCGGTTGTCGGAAAACACGGCGATTTCAGCGAACGCCTGACCTTCGCTCTCCTCCTCGCAGGTTCGCCGCTGGCCATCTACTACAGCCGCGAGGGACGTCCGTACGCGCTGCTGATCCTCCTCGCCACGCTGATGCTCGCCGCCTTTCTCCGCCCCTCCGCGTCTCCGCGTGAACCCGTCCCCTTAATCGCGCTCGCCCTACTCTTCACCACCTCCGGCGCCGCACCACTCCTCATCGCCGGCGCAATCACCGCCGCCCTGGCGTTCGCGATGACGCGGAGACGAGTTTTCGTCATCTACGCAATCGCCGGAGGAATCGCCGCCGCCCTGATCCCAGTCGTCTATGGGCGAATGTCGCCGACTGAGGCCGCCGGATTTCGCCCGCTCACCGCAAGATTCTTCCAGCGGCTACTCCAATCCTTTTCCATCGGCGCCGTCGACGTCAGCTCGGTTCATCGCGCCGCGTACATCGTCGCCGCGCTCGCGCTCATCGGCGCGGGGGTGCTCATTCATCGCGATCGGCTGCGCGGCGTCATCGTCACCGGAATGGCCGTACTCCCGGTTGCCGTCAGCCTGGCGGCGCTCTGGAAGCTGCGGCACTGGTACGCCGTGCGTTACGTCGTCACGGCGCTGCCCGCATACCTGCTGCTCACCGCCATCGGCATCACCGCCATCCTCCGTCTGATTTTTCGCGGACGGACTGCGATGGCGATCCCGATCGCCGCGCTGATCGCCGCCGGATTCATCGTCCGCGAGGGGTGGACTTCCGCGACGACGGAGCCGTACCGCAAGCTGAACTGGCGCGTCATCGCCGCGACCATTCACGAGCACGCCCACGCGCGCGATGCCGTGGTCACGACCAACGACTGGTCGCACGTCTGCCTCGGTTTCTATTTGCGCCAGTTGCCGCCAAAAGTCCGTCTCATCAGCGCGGGCGAGTCGGCGGTGCGCGCGGCCAGCGTCGTCGCGCACAACGAGCCGGTGTGGATCGTCAGCGCCGGATTTCATCGCGCGGGCGACGTCGGCGACTGGAGCTGCCAGTATCCGGTCGTCCTGGCCAGTCCGCTGGAAGGGTTCCGCCTGCACTACGCACCCGGCCTGCAACACCTGGTGCTCCATCGCCTGACGCCCGCCGACACGCGCGCTCTCATCGCGCGCTACCCGAGTCACGTCATGCACCTCGGCAGCGGCAGCAACGTCTTCCTCGCCGGCGGCTGGTACGGTCCCGACGGCGATCCCGCCGAAGGCGCGCGCTGGACTGGACCGGAGCCGGTTTCGGCGATGCTGATCGCCTCGGCTGCCGATCACCGGCTGACGCTGCACATGATGCCGTTCAACTACGCCGGCGCGCGTCCGCAGATCGCCACGATGTCGCTCAACGCCGCGCCGATCGCCCGCTTCGCGCTCGATCCCGAATGGCGCGACTACACCTTCGACATCGACCGTACGCATTGGCGCGACGGTGCGAACTTCCTGACCATCGCGTTCTCGCGCGCCGATGCGCCGGCGAAAATCGATCCGGCGTCGAAGGACGTGCGGCTGCTGGCAGCGCGGCTGAATTTGATCGCCGTTACGCCGATGAGTTCGACGAAGATGACCGAATCGCTGCCCGAATTGACGCGCGCGTTCCGCATCAACGAGCCGGGCGAGATGCTCGACGAGAACTCGTGGTGGCGTCATTCGAAGCGCACCGCGTTGGCGCCGCCATCGCTGCTCGCGCGCATCGGCATCGAGCCTTCGCGGCATGTCGATCTCGACGACGCCGCAGAGACGATCGCCTACGACTCCGCCTGTCTCAACGACAGCGACTTCCTGCACATCGCCTACGCCACGATTCTCAATCGCTCCATCGACGCCGCCGGCGAACGCTACTTCGCGTCCGCGTTGCAGAAGAAAGAGGCGCGGGTGGGCGTGGTGCGGGCGCTGGTGGATTCCGAAGAGTTCAAACGAAGCTCGGACAACCGCTAGAATCCGCCCACCATGTCGAACGAGATCGATGCCCTGCTTCAGGAAACGTGCAGCTTTCCCCCTTCCGACGACTTCCGGCGCAACGCCAATGCGAACGATGAATCGGTGTACGACGTCGCCGATCGCGAGGCGTATTGGGCGTCGTGGGCGGAGCAACTCGACTGGCAGACGAAGTGGCACACGGTGCTGGAGTGGAAGGCGCCCTACGCCAAGTGGTTCGTGGGGGGAAAGCTCAACGCATCCGCCAATTGTCTCGATCGGCATCTGGCCACCCGCGGCGACAAGCAGGCATTGATCTGGGAGGGCGAGCCGGGCGACGTCCGTACATTCACGTATCGCGAGCTGCATGCCGAGGTTTCCAAATTCGCAAATGTTTTGAAGTCGCTCGGCGTCTTGCTCGGCGATCGCGTCGCCATCTACATGCCGCTCGTTCCGGAAGCAGTCGTGGCGATGCTCGCGTGCGCACGAATCGGTGCCGCGCACTCGGTGGTCTTCGGCGGCTTTTCGTCCGAGGCCTTGCGCGACCGCATTCAGGACGCCGAGGCGAAGGTGCTCATCACCGCGACGGCCGGATATCGCCGCGGCAATCTCGTCCCGCTCAAGAAACTCGCCGACGCCGCCGCGGACGACTGTCCGTCCATTCAGCACGTCGTGGTCGTGATGCGGCGCTCGGTCGCCGAGGAGATGGACGACACCGTCTCGATGAAGCCGGACCGCGACTGCTGGTACCACGAGTTGATGCGTGGGGCTTCCAGTGACTGCGCCCCGGAGTGGGTCGATTCGGAGCAGATGCTCTACACGCTTTACACGAGCGGCACGACCGGCAAGCCGAAGGGGATCGTGCACACGACCGGCGGCTATCTCACTGAGGCGTATGCGACCTGCAAGTGGGTCTTCGATCTGAAGGATGACGACGTTTACTGGTGCACGGCCGACATCGGATGGGTGACCGGGCACAGCTACATCGT
>DATART010000150.1:0-8093 GCA_036264035.1 Thermoanaerobaculia bacterium
CTCGCCGCGCTTTGCCCCTGCCGGGGCGCCGCCGGCTCGGAATGACAATCGCATGAAGCGTTCAGCTTTTCTCGTCCTACTGTTCGCGATACCGGCGTATGCGGTGACCGTCGACCGCATCGCCGCCGTGATCGATCGTCAGGTGCTGACGGTCAGCGAAGTGAACCAGATGGCCGAGGTTCGCTTCTTTCCGCGAGTCGCCGGACGGAGCGATGACGACTACCGCCACGATATTCTCGAAGCGTTGATTGCGCAGGCGCTGCGGTTTCGCGACGTCGAGCGCTTTGGCGCACAGGACATCCCGAAAGACTCGATCGAGGCACGGCTGGTCGAGATCCAGCGCCGCTTCTCATCGCCCGCCGAGTTGGACGCCGCACTCGCTCGCGCCGAACTGACGCCGGACGAACTGCGCGCGCTGATCAAGCGCCAGCTACAGGTCGAGGCATATATCCAGGAGCGCTTCGCGCCGATGGTGTTCGTCGCGAATGAGGACATTGCCGACTACTACAACGGTCCGTGGCGCCAGCAGCGCGTCGAACGCGGACTCCCGTTACCGCCGCTGAACGATGTCCGCGAAGAGATTCGAACGCTCATCCGGTCACGCCAGCTCGATCAGGAGGTCGAGACCTGGACTACGCAGTTGCGCGCTCGGGCGAATGTCGATGTCTACGCGTGGCGGTGAGTGAAGCAGGGACGAGGAATATCCCCTCGTCCCTACTTCGCGGCCGCCGGACGTCTGATCACTTCCGGAGTTGGATTCGGGTTCTGGGTGTAGAAATCGACGGAGCCGATGATCGTTTTCAGGCCGCGGAAATCAACGACTTGCGCGGTGAGACGGTGCTTCGAGTTGCCGAGCTTTGTCGTATCCAGCTGGAAGCGCCAGCCGGAGTTCTGAGTGTTCGGGAGATACGGATACTGCACCGCCACGTCCGGACGGGGGAAATTCAATTGCGCGAGGCCTTTGAAATCGCCGTCGACGATGATCTCGAGCGACGACACCAGGCCGCCTTCCGCCGCGGCCCACCCCTGAACGGTCACCGTTCCCTTCACGTAGTCCGAGGTGTGCGGCACGTCGATGAAGCCGACGGCGGCAGCGACGCGGTCTTCCGCGCATTCGAAGAAGATCGGGATTCCGTCGCGGTTCGGCAGCTCGGTAAACGTCTGCTGCAGATCACCGACGCGCACCTTCAGGACGTGATTGCCGGGTTTCACGCCGGACGCCATGAGCGCGCCGACGTCCATCGTGAAAAGAAAGCCGGAGTGCGGCGCGTCGGGATAGCCGGGGTAGTAGCGTTCCACGTCGAAACGCGTCAAGCCGTAGCAGTTCGCGTAGGCGCCGAAGAGCGGGCTGAATCCGCAGTCTTCGCTCGTGGAGTACCAGCGGCGGCCGTCGATGACTAACTCGACATAGGCCACCCGGCCGGTGTCGGTACGCGTGCCGAGGTCGAGGGCCCAGCCGCGGACGGGCGTGATGTGGGAACTTGGATTGATGACGGGCGAGGACTGAGGGATTGTGCCGCAGTGCGTGCCGTAGACGACCGCATCGCGCTTCGGCTCGTCGATATAGCCGAATGGTTTCAGATTCGCGCCCTCATTGAGAATCTGCACCGTGCGGCGGCCGATCAGGCGCGACAGACCGTTGTTGTCGGTGGCGCGGACATCGAGCGCGTGCACGCCGTCCGGGACGCGCGTGGTGTCGACGTTGGCGATGAACGCGCTGTAAAGCGCATCCGGCCAGTCGGCGATCGTGTTCGCGACGTCCGGCCGCGGATCGCCGTACATCGCGTTCTGCATCACGCCGTTGTCGATCAGCACCTCCACCTTGGCGATGCCGTCCGTATCGAGTACCCAGCCGGAAACCGGGAAGGATCCGGAGGCGTTGTAGATGCCGACCGTGTCGGGGATGTCGACGCTGCCGAACGGCGCCTGGTTGAGGGTGTTGTCGACGGTGATGGTGCGCCGGCCGAGCTCAGTGATCGTTCCGTCGCTGTAGAAAACCTTGGCCACGAGCGTATGCGGTCCGTTCGTGAAGCGGCTGGCCAGCATTCCGATCTGGAAGCCGGGCGCGATGTGCTGGATGCCGGGCCAGTTCGGATAGGCCTCGACGATGTCGATGCGCGGGAGGTTGGTGTTGGCGTTGGCGATGAATTGATCGTCAACGTAGACGGCCACCTTCGAGATCGCTTCAGGCGTGAGGAACCAACCCTTGACCAGGATGACGCCGGTCTGCGTCACAGTCGGATCGGGAAAGTCGAGCGAGCCGTGCGTCTCAGTCGTTTGCGCCAACAGAGGAACGGCGAGCGACGTCAAAACTACGAGAATCAGGCCGCGGGTAACCCTTCTCCACATAAACCCCTCCAACCCCGAAAATAACCCTGCCCGTAACTGCGGTGCCGGCGATGTTTGCGCCGGCCTGTGATCGGTTTGCCGGAGTTTATACTGCGCCGGTGAATTCTTCAAATATCGATGTGGCTGCCGTGACTCTCGACGACATCCGCGCCGCCTCCGCCCGCCTCGGCCAATCCATTCACCGCACGCCGCTTCTGGCCAGCCGTTCGCTGTCCGAGGCGATCGGCGTGGAGGTGCGGCTCAAGTGCGAAAACCTGCAGCGCGCCGGATCCTTCAAGATTCGCGGCGCCATGAACGCGCTGCTGCAACTCTCTGAAAACGAACGCCGCAACGGTGTGGTCGCCTTTTCCTCGGGCAATCATGCCCAGGGTGTCGCACTCGCCGCGAAGCTCCTCGGCATCAAGGCCACCATCGTGATGCCGGAAAACTCGGTGCAGATGAAAGTGGACGCGACCAAAGGCTACGGCGCCGAGGTCGTGACCGCGGGTGTGACCTCCGCCACCCGCGACACCGTCGCCCGCGAGATCGCCGAAAAGAGCGGCGCCGCCGTCATCCCGCCGTTCGACGACTGGCGCATCATCGCCGGCGCTGCCACGGTCGGGCTGGAGATCGTGGAGGAGTGGCCCGAGGTCGAAACGATCGTGACTCCGCTCGGAGGGGGCGGTCTGCTCTCGGGCGTCGCCATCGCCGCAACCTCGTTGAAGCCGGGCATCGACGTTTACGGTGTCGAGCCGCGCGCCGGCAATGATGGCGAGCAGTCGTTCAAATCAGGCCGCATCGTGGCGATCGATCCGCCGAAGACGATCGCCGACGGCGCGCGAACGCTGGCCATCGGCGAGCGCAACTTCGAAGTGATCCGCGAACGGGTGAAGGATGTGGTGAGCGTCGAGGATGATGTGCTCCTCGCTGCCGTGAAACTGGCGATGTATCGAACGAAGCTCGTGATCGAGCCGACCGGGGCGCTTGGTATCGCGGCATTGCTCTCGGGCGCGATCAAGCCGAAGGGGAAGACGGCGATCGTCGTGAGTGGCGGCAATATCGACTTTTCGTTGCTTTGCTAAGAAAGTTTGTCATCCGGAGAGCGTGTGAAGAAATCTGGGTTCGGACGTTTCCGTCACGCGCGGAGGCGCGGTCGACAATCTAGCCCCGCGCTCGGCGCGGGGTTTGGAAGCCTCGTTAGATGCGCGGCCGCGGAGGCGGCCGCCATAAAATCTCGCTCAGCGCGAGCACTTTGTAGTGGCGGCCTCCGCCGCCACGGATCCTACCCACGCTTGTTTCCCCGCGCCAAGCGCGGGGCTAGATTGTCGACCGCGCCTCCGCGCGCGACCGTGTTCGACACACGATAGGTGGATCTCCTCACAGCGTGTTCACGATGACAATCGGTTTTCTGAAATGACCCTCTTCGACACGACCCCCTTCGATCCACCCGCGAAATCCGACGCGCCTTTGCCCGAACGCCTCCGCCCGCGGACGCTCGAAGACATCGTCGGTCTCGACGAGATCCTCGGCGAGGGGCGGTTCCTCCGCACCGCCATCGAAAGCGACCGCATCCCCTCGATGATCTTCTGGGGTCCGCCCGGGTCAGGGAAGACCACGCTGGCTCGGATCATCGCGAACAAAACGCGTGCGCGCTTCGTCACCTTTTCCGCCACCAGTACTGCGATCAAGGAAATCCGCACGTTGATGGAAGAGGCGCGCAAGGAGCGCAAGGCGCGCGGATCGAAGACCATCGTCTTCATCGACGAGATTCACCGTTTCAACAAAGCGCAGCAGGATGCCTTTCTGCCGTACGTCGAGGCGGGAGACATCATCCTCATCGGCGCCACCACCGAGAATCCATCGTTCGAGGTCAATTCGGCGTTGCTGTCGCGGACGAAAGTCGTGGTCATCCCCGCGCTGGAGCGCGAGCAGGTGATGACCATCCTGCGCCGCGCCGTCAACGAGCCGTCGCTGAAAAAACACGGCATCGAAGTCACCGACGATGCTCTCGACTTCATGGCCGCAACCTCGGCCGGCGACGCCCGGCAGGCCCTCAACTCGCTGGAGCTCGTCGTCGAAACAGCCACGAAAGAAGATGGGCCGATCGATAGGACGAAGGTCACGCAAATCCTCCAGCGCCGCTCGCTGATGTACGACAAAGGGGGCGAGGAGCACTACAACATCATCTCGGCGCTCCACAAATCGCTGCGCAACGGCGACGCTGACGCCTCGGTCTACTGGCTCGTACGCATGCTCGAAGGGGGCGAGGACCCGATGTACATCGCGCGCCGCCTCGTCCGCGCCGCATCGGAGGATATCGGCAACGCCGATCCGCAAGCGCTGGTGTTCGCGATCGCCGTCCAGCAGACCGTCCACTTCCTCGGCATGCCCGAAGCGGGCGTGGCGCTGGCGCAGCTGGTGACTTATCTCGCGGCGGCGCCGAAATCGAACGCCGCGTACATCGGCTACGGCGAGGCCGTCCGCGAAGTCCGCCAGGGCGACAATCCCGGCGTCCCGCTCCACATCCGCAACGCGCCCACCCGTCTGATGAAGGACCTCGGCTACGGCCGCGGATACGGATACGCGCACGACTACGAAGAGCAGACCGTAGCCATGAACTGTTTGCCCGAGGCGCTCGCCGATCGGCGGTTTTACGAGCCGAAGGACGTCGGCGCCGAGGCAAAGATGAAGGCGCGCCTCGACGCGATGCGCGACGCGCGGAAGAAGCAGGACTAACGCAGCGATGTTCGCGGCGTCTATGGCCGTGACACAGGAGACCCGATGAATTCCATATCCCTCGTGCGGCGCGCCGCCACAATCGTTATCGTTGCGGTCCTCGCAATGCCGTCAATTGCTGAAACGAAATATCCGACTACCGCGAAGAAGCCGGTGACGAAGCAGTTCGGGAGCCTCACCTTTCGCGATGATTACGCCTGGCTCGAGGACGCGTCCGATCCGGCCGTCAAGGATTGGGTGGCGAAGGAAAACGCGCTGACGCGCTCCATCCTCGACGCCGTTCCGGCGCGCGACGCGATCGCGGCCGGGCTGACCAGGCTCTTCAAAGCGCCGCGCATCACGTACTCGTACGTGCAGGCGCGCGGCGGACGTTTGTTCGCAATGAAATCGGCGCCGCCGAAGGAGCAGTCGACGCTTGTCGTCTTCGACAATCCCAACGATGCGAAGTCGGAACGCGTCGTCTTCGATCCCACCACCGCTGATCCGAGCGGCGCCACATCGTCCGACTTCTACATCCCGTCGCTCGACGGCAAGCGCGTGGCAATCTCGCTCTCGAAAAACGGCAGCGAAGACGGCTCGGTGCATGTCTTCGACGTCGATACCGGCCGCGAGATCGGAGACGTCGTGGAGCACGTCAACTATCCGACGGGCGGCGGCGGGCTGGCGTGGAACGGCGATGGTTCCGGATTCTGGTACACGCGCTATCCGAAGCCGGGCGAACGGCCGGAGGCGGACGCGCATTTCTATCAGCAGGTCTGGTTTCACACGCTCGCGACGCCGGCGTCCGCGGACACGTACGCGGTGGGCAAGGAGTTCCCGCGCATCGCGGAGACGACGATCGAGACCTCGGATGACGGCCGTTACGTGCTCGCGACAGTTCTCAACGGCGATGGCGGCGAGGCGGGACATTGGCTGCGCCGGCCGGACAACACGTGGGTCCAGGTCACGCGCTTTTCCGACAGGATCCGCGACGCCGCATTCGGCGGAGACGGCGCGCTCTATCTGCTGTCGCATGAAGGCGCCTCGAACGGGAAGCTTCTCCGCGTCGCGCCCGACGATCCGAAACTGACGCGTGAACTGGTCATCGCCGAGGGGCCGGAATCGATCGACGCGTTCGCGGTGGGGCGCCAGACGATTTACCTCGCCGCGATGGCGGGCGGACCGTCCAGACTGAAGACGTTCGATCGAACCGGCAAGCCTCTCGGATCGGCTCCGATTCCTCCGATTTCCTCGATCTACGAGATCGCCCGCATCGGCGCGGACGACCTCCTCTTCCGGGATGGCAGCTTTACCTCGCCGCCGCGCTGGTTCCGCTACGAGAGCGCGTCGAAGACGATCTCTCCGGCCGCACTGCCGACGGTTTTCGCATTCGCGTTCGACGACGTCGAAGTCGTGCGTGAGATGGCAACCTCGAAGGATGGGACGCAGATCCCGGTCAACATCATTTTCAGGAAAGGGACGAAGCGCGACGGAACGAATCCGACGATTCTCTCCGGCTACGGCGGTTATTCGGTCAGTCAGCGCCCCGGGCTATCGCTGCCTGGCCGCGTGTGGCTCGATGCCGGCGGCATTCTGGCGGTCGCGAACCTGCGCGGCGGCGCGGAGTTTGGCCAGGCGTGGCATGAGGGCGGACGGATGCTGAAGAAGCAGAACGTCTTCGATGATTTCGCGGCCTGCGCGCGGCACCTCATCACGCGCGGTTACACGAGCTCGGCGAAGCTGGGCATCGAAGGGGGGAGCAACGGCGGATTGCTGATGGGCGCATCGCTGACGCAGCATCCGGAGCTTTTCCGCGCCGTCGTCGCGCACGCCGGCATCTACGACGTTCCCGGCTGGCTGGCCACGCCGAACGGCGTCTTCAACGTCGAGGAGCTCGGCTCGCCGTCGAATCCGCAGCAGCTCGCGGCGATCATGGCCTACTCGCCGTATCACCACGTCAACGCGGGCACGCGCTATCCAGCCGCGCTGCTGCTGACCGGCGACAACGACGGCCGCGTCGATCCCGCCAACTCGCGCAAATTCGCGGCGATTCTGCAGGCTTCGACGGCGTCGCCGTATCCGATTCTCCTGCGCACGACCTCCAAAGCGGGACACGGCTTCGGAACGGCGCTCAGCGAAGCCGTGGCCACGCAGACGGACGTCTATTCGTTCCTCTGGCGCGAACTTGGGATGAAGACGCCGAAATGATCCCCGTAGTTCGACATCTATGCGAGTCATCGTCCCGGCAGTGCCGGACGGACGACGGAAGCTCGGCCAACCCGTCCAAATCGATATCAAACGGAGCTATCTTGCTGCCTGCATTCGACATATGGGCAGCACAACGGGTGATAACGACTGATCCGCAGGTCACGATCGATATCAAACGCGGTGATATCGAATATCAAACGCGGTGATATTGAATATCAAACGCGGTGATATCGAATATCAAACGCGGTGATATTGAATATCAAACGCGGTGATATCGAATATCAAACGCGGTGATATCGAATATCAAACGCGGTGATATCGAATATGAAACGCGGTGATATCGAATATCACCCAGGTGTGACATCGATATCAAACACTGTGACATCGATATCAGCGAGTGTGACATCGATATCAGGCGAGTGTGACATCGATATCACCGCCTGACCCGTCGATATCAGGCGCGTGACGCATCATGCGACCTCGGAATGCGTCGATATCAGATCTGGTCCCATGAATGGGACGGCGGCAGCCATCGATCTGTCACGCAGTGACACGAATCGGCTGGCGTTCGATCTGCGTCATCTGCGGATAAGCCTTTCATCCGGCAGCCGGCCACGCCATTGCCTCGGCGAACCCCGGCAGCGCCGCCGCCAACTCGCGCAAATTCAGAGAGGAGTGTCTGTGCCGCAGACGTGTCCAAATCAGCAGAATGCCGTCGCCGGAGGCGACTCGTACGGTAGCCGGTGGTCCGAGCGAAGCGAGCGACCACCGGAAACATCGGAGCGGAGATATTTCTCGACCCCGGCCGGGGTCGCGTATCAAATACCAACCGGCGTGAATTC
>DATART010000235.1:0-6204 GCA_036264035.1 Thermoanaerobaculia bacterium
TCCCGCGACCTGCACGAGATGATCGATGTGATCGGCGACGTCCTGCACCGTTGCGTGCGGCGCCGGATTTGCCGCTTCCCACTGTGCGAGCGACGTCTTCACTTTGTCCGGCTGGCCGCGGTAGATCGCTTTGAGCCGCGCTTCTTCGCCATCCTTCGCGGCGTCGCGCGCGCGAACTTTTTCCGAACTGAAGCCGGGCACGAACGTGGCCATCACCACGCCGTCGTTGTCGTTGAGGCGGCGCAATACGTCGTCGGGAACGTTGCGCGCGTGATCGGTCACAGCGCGCGCGGACGAGTGGGAGAAGATGACCGGCGCGGCCGTGATGTCGAGGACGTCATTCATCGTCTTCGGTGCGACATGAGACAGATCGACGAGCATGCCGAGGCGATTCATCTCCGCGATGACCAGCTTGCCGAACGGAGTGAGGCCGTTGTGCGCCGGATCGGCCGTCGCCGAATCCGCCCAATCGTTGTTGTCGCTGTGGGTGATGGTCATGTAGCGCGCGCCGAGCGCGTAGAGCTGGCGAAGGACGGCGAGCGAGTTGGCGATCGAGTGGCCGCCCTCCATGCCGATGAGCGACGCGATCTTCCCGCTGCGATGGATGCGCACGACGTCGTCGGCAGTTCGCGCAAGCTCGAATGTCTCCGGGTACATCGCATCGATCCGATGGACGACGTCGATCTGCTCGATGACGGCGCGCACCGCATCCGCGCCTTTGAGCGTCGTCGGCACGTAGACGGACCAGAATTGCGCGCCAAGCCTCCCCTGCCGCAGCCGCGCGATGTCCGTATGCAGCGGCGGCGTGAGCTTGCTCTGATCCTGCCGGAGATCGATCTGCGCGAGATGATCTTTGACCCGCTCCTCGTACTGGTACGGCAGATCGTTATGCCCATCAATGAGCGGCACCTCGGTGAGAATGCGATCGACCCGCGCGGCGACAGCGTCGGCCTGAGCATAGGCGGACGATGCGACAAGGAGAAGTACGAGAGCGACGGCGCGCAGACGATTCATGCCGCGGATTGTAGCGATGCCTCGAGTCTTTTCCAGTGGCCGCCTCCGCGGCCACCGGTTGCGCGCGAAGGCGCGCTCGACAATCCAGCCCCGCGCTCGGCGCGGGGTTGGGACGCGCGCACAGATGCGCGGCCGCGCAGGCGGCCGCCACGAGGTCTCGCGCTGCGCGAGCATTTTCCAGTGGCCGCCTCCGCGGCCACGACCCAGTTCGCAATCGGTTTCCCCGCGCCGAGCGCGGGGCTGGATTGTCGAGCGCGCCTTCGCGCGCAACCGGATCGACGCGACGATCGTGGATTTCCTCACGCCTCTCCGCCCGGCTCGTGCTGAAGACTACGTCAGCGTCAATCACTACCGCGCTTTGATCGTGATTGGCGTGAAGATTTCGGCCTGGAGCAACCATCCCTCGGACGTTAGATGCCATTTCGCCGCGTAGTCGCCGATGATCTCGATCGGGCCGTTTTTCGCGGTGAGCGTTCCCGTCCACTGCCCGTGCTCCTGCGCCATGCCCCACTCTTCGTTCACGTGGATCTCATGTGCGACTCCCGCGTGCGTCACCGTCCGATCATGTTTGAACATCTCTTTCCAGCCCCGAACGCTCTCGTCCTTTCCGCTTCGGTGCAGGCTGCGTGCGGTGATCACGTGGTACGAGGGAAGGAGGAACGCCGCGATGGCGTCCGCATCGTGGCGCGCGATGGCCTCGTTGATCGCAGCACGCGCCCGGCGGATCGCGTCATGAGCGTCATTGATCATCGCGCGATCATATGGCGCCGGTGCGCCACTCGGGCGGCATCTGAACGAACGTCCGATCCAGATCGCGGACCGAGGAACATCCCAGCAACTTCATCGTGCGGATGATGTCGGAGCGGAGGATGTCGATCGATCGCGCCACGCCGGCTGGGCCGGCGGCGCCGAGGCCGTAGGCGTAGGCGCGGCCGATGAGGAGGGCGCGCGCGCCGAGGCAGAGCGCCTTCACCACATCACTTCCTCTGCGGATGCCGCCATCGAGCAGTACCTCGGCTTCCTCATTGACCGCGGCGATGACTTCCGGAAGTACGCGCAGCGTCGGCGCGACGCCGTCTAGCTGGCGTCCGCCGTGATTGGAGACGACGACAGCGTTCGCTCCATGGTCGATGGCCTGGCGTGCGTCGTCAGCCGTGTGCACGCCCTTCACCACGATCGGACCTCGCCACGCTTCGCGAATCCATCCGAAGTCCACCCACGAAACCATCGACTGCTCGAGCGCCGCGCCGACATCCGCGTATGCCATGGGGCCGTCGGCAAGCACGACATTCGCAAAGCGCATCAAGCCGCCGTCGGCCAGGAACGCGGCCAGCCAGCGCGGGCGCGCGAGGAACTGGCCGATGAACGGAAGCATCGTGAACGGCGCGCCCGACACCAGCTCTTTGGTTCCGTTGCGAACGTCGCGCTCGCGCATTCCGGCGACCGGCGTGTCGACCGTGACCACCAGCGCGGAACAGCCGGCGCTCTTTGCGCGCGCGATTCCGGCCAACGCGACCTCGCGTCCTCCGATGAGATAGAGCTGGTACCAGACCGGGCCACGCGTGGCGGCCTTGACATCGGAAACCACGCAGCCTGACAGCGTCGAAAGCGCGTAGATCGTGCCTGCGTCGCCCGCCGCGCGTGCGGCAACTTCTTCGCCGCGCGGCCAGAAAAGCCGCGAGCTTCCAACCGGCGCGAGAAGAAACGGAAGGTCGATGGTTGCGCCGAGGACGGTCGTGCGCAGATCGACGTCGGCGGTGGCGACCGCGGAGCGGGGACGCAACATCACGTCATCGAACACGCGCGCGTTTTCGCGCATCGTCCATTCCGCGCCCGCACCGCCATCGATGTAGTCGAAGACGACCCGCGGAAGACGCTTCTTCGCGATCGCGCGAAGGTCGGCGATGTTGACGACGGACGGAGAATCGACGCGCGGCATGCCGCGCCATTCTAGAGGCAGGGATTGGTGATCAGTAGATTAGTGGATTAGGAGATCAGGCGTTTCTTGCTGCCCCTTCTTCCTGATCCACTGATCTACTAATCCACTGCTTCATCGCAGCTCCGCGAAGGATAGCGGCTGATCTCGTCAAGCTCCGCCCGGATCCCGCGCAGCCGCTCAGTCACATCCTCAGGCGTCGGTGTCTGCTTTGCGGCGATGTGCCCACCTCCTACGAACTCTCGGTGCGCGCAGTGGTACTCCCGGAGCGCCGTCTAGCGCTCTCGGCGCGTGCATCTGCGATGACTACGCGCGCACTTGGATGTTCCATGCGCGTATTTGCGAGCGTTATGCGCTTATCTACGATCTCGGAGCGCGGACTCACGCTATCCAGGTGTATGACGAGGATCGCTAAGCGCGCACATAGGATTGCGGAGCGCGCGACCGCGCTCTCCAAGCGCGCAATGGCGATCCCGGAGCTTGCAAATGGGATACACCTCGCGGTCGCGTTAATGTGCGGACCGCTCATCGCGGCTCAGCCCGCGTCGCGACGCTTGGCCGCCTGCCGCATCTCGACCGCCGGTGTCAGATTATTGTCCGCGCAGAAACGAGCGTATGTCTCGTATAGCGACGACGGCGTATCGCGCCGCGTCACCTCGCCGTCCGCGCCGATGTACTCCATCGCTCCGAACGAAACGATGTGCACGATCACCGCCTCGTCGCCAACAGCCGTCCATGAGTCGACGTTCCCCGCCGGCTCGTAGACGTAGCCGCCGGGCCCCACCACTTCATCCGTCTCGATGAGCCGCCGGTAGCCCGACAGCTTGTACCCGTGCACTTCGCCCAAATGCCGATGAAGAGGAACGACAGTTCCGGGTTCCAGACGAAGCAGCAGGGCGCGGCCGCGGTTCGTGAAACGGAGCGGCTTGAAGGACTCTCCCGGACCAAGTGGAATCCACGGAACCGATGCGGGATCGAAGGGCTGTGACTTCGGCTGTACGTTCATCCGTTCTCCTTGATGAACGCAATGATCGCGCGAACGATGGATCTGTCAAAGATCCACTTTTGCCGGGGAGAAAGATGCGGCCGGAACGGTTACAAGAGCCGCGCGCTCCCATCGCCCCAGTTGTGACGGGGGACACGGAAGACCGCCGATCCGCGACCCATTTTGACGCATCCGCGTGCAGCCGGCGCTTCCGGTCCTCCACCAATGCGCCTCGGTTTCGTTTAAATCAGAAAGGAAATCCCTATGAAACGAGCATTCTCTGTCCTCATTGTGTTCGCTTCCCTCCTGCTCCCCTCCTGGGCTTCGGCGAGCGAAGCATGGATTCTCAATATCCCGATCCGCGGCAATCCGAATCAGGAAACGGGCATGGTGCGCATCAATCTCGAGTTGAGCGCCGCGCCGGCGGGCTCACAGCTCGTGGTCGGCAGTACCACCCTCAACCTCGGCGACACACTCAGTGTCGCCGGTGACTCGGTAACGTACGAGGCGCTGACCGGCAACAACGTACGCATCACGTACGTACCGAACTCGAACTTCGGAGCCGATTTCTGCGCCGGTGCGGGCGCTGTCGAGAAGAACATCCTGATGCGCTTCGCCGGCGCGCAGGACGTCACCGCGTACCGCATGTCGACCTACATCGTGGCCGCGCCAAACTCCGAATGCTCGCAGGCGTCGAAGCACACCGGCGACACGCCCGCGAGCCTGATTCCGAACGACGACGGCGTCGCTCCGGCGCTCACGGCCACGTACAAGGGCCGCAACACGTTCGACGTCGCGCTGGTGCTCGACAAGTCGGGCAGCATGAACGATCTTCCGCCGGGCGCGCAGGTCGGCCCGAAGAAGATCGACATCCTCAAGTCGGCGGTACAGAACTTTGTCGGCCAGTGGGAGATCCTCGATGCACCGCCAGGCGGCGGCGCGGAGTACTCGGGCGACCGCATGGGACTGGTCTTCTTCGACTCCACTGCGCAACCGCAGACGCTGGTCGGCGCCGATCCTCCGGCGAACTTTTTCCTGCAGCGCGGCGGAGCCAACGCCTGGGACGCCATCATCAGCAACGCCAACTCCCTCGTTCCGGGCAGCTCCACTTCCATCGGGGCCGGCATCAACGAGGGCATGAGCCAGTGGAAGGCCGATCCGAAGAATGATCTCAACGTCGTCGTCATTACCGACGGCATGCAGAACACCGCACCGTTGATCGCGCCGACCGGAACCGGATTCCTCGGCCTGGCGCCGGTGGCCGGGCTGCCGCAGGAGTTGCGCAAGCGCTTCGTCCCCATCCAGACCATCGCCTTCGGAACGCCGGCGCAGGTGGACGACACGCTGATGCGCAATATGTCGCTGGAGACTTCCGGCATTTCGTATCAGGCCATCAGCGCAAACACGATGTTCGATGTGTTCGGAATGACGCTGGTGGCGATCCTCAAGGGCAACACGGCGTCGATGGCTACGCGCGTGACGGACACGCTGACCGGCGCCGGTCCGAGCGCCGCCGTTCCGGTGACCGTCGACCGCTCGCCGCAGCGCGTCGTCTTCACCGTGCAGTGGGCGCCGCCGTCGCGGCAGATGCTCGATCTCGACGTCTATCCGCCGGGTGCCATCGTGCCTGCGATCCCCACGTCGGCGAAGAAGACGCCGCAGGCCTCCATCCAGGCATTTGATATGGCTCAGGGATTCAGCTCCGGCGCGTGGAGCGTGCGCGTGAAGCGCGATCTCAAGAGTGCCGAGGCGGTGCCGTACCTGCTCAGCGTGATGTTTCTGGAGAAACATCTCGACTATCAGTTCTCACTCGACAACCTCCACGCCGTCACCGGCGACACCCTCGGCATCAAAGTCCTGGTCGACTGGGATGGCAAACCGCTCGCGGGTCTGCCTTCCGGTGCGATCAAGGTACGCGTGCAACGCCAGCCCGACGGCATGGGCAACATCCTTCACGCCTCGAGCGTCAAGACGCCCAGCGGCAATACCGTAACGCCGACCGGAGACATCCAGACGCCGTACGACTACAAGATTGCGGCGATCGGACAGTCGCTGATCGACAACACCACGCCGAAGGACGTCGCGGTCATTCCGCTCACCGATCTCGGAAAAGGCACCTACAGCGCGACGTTCCCCAACACGCTGGTTCCCGGCACGTATGTTTTCGAGGCGGTGCTCGATTGGGATATCTCGCTCACCGGGCACGTGATGCGTCAGGAGCGCCTCGAGGAGGACGTGAAGCCGCGCGCCGACGCCGCCGCGACAGTCA
>DATART010000253.1:0-4018 GCA_036264035.1 Thermoanaerobaculia bacterium
CGCAACAGCGCGTCGGATAACATCAGCGAGGTGCTCCTCGCATGATCGACATCCATCACCACTGCCTGCCAGGCGTCGACGATGGCCCTCGCACGATGGCGGAATCCGTCGATCTCTGCCGCATGGCCGCCGATGAAGGCATCGAAACGATCGTGGCCACACCGCATGTCCTGCGCGGACGCTGGCTGAACACATCGCGCGCGCAACTGACTAAGATCCTGGACGATCTTCGCGCCGCGGTCGGCGACCGGCCCCGCATCATCCTCGGGTCCGAATATTTTTTCGGACACGACATGGACGAGATGCTGCGCACGGAATCGATCCTGCCGCTCGCTGGCGGCCGTTACGTGCTGGTCGAATTCTCCAGCCATAACGTCCCGCCGCTCGTGCGCGAACCGCTGTACCGCGTGCAACTCGGCGGCTGGATGCCGATCATCGCGCATCCGGAGCGCAACATCGTCTTTCAGTCGAAGCCGGAGTTCCTGGCGTCACTGATCCGGATCGGGGTGAAGACGCAGGTTACGACCGGCAGCGTGATGGGTGAATTCGGACCGGAGGCGCAGGCGGCCGCAATCGATTGGCTGCAGCGCGGATGGGTGCATGTGATGGCCACGGACGCGCACAACGTGACCAAACGGCAGCCGCGATTTCGGGCCGCGAGGGAGCGCGTGGCGGCGCTCGCCGGCGAAGAAATCGCGCGATCGCTCTTCGTCGACAATCCAAAATCAATCGTAGAAAGCCGCGGACTCGTGTACGATCCTGACTTGCCGGATGCGTCCACGGTCGAATCCGGAAGTCTGTTCGGTCGAATACGAAAGTTTCTTACCAAGTGAACGCACTGCTGCGCCCGCTCGTGGCGCTTCTCTCGCTACTGACTGCCGTTCCTGTTCTCGCGCAGAACTTTTACGAAACGCGATTCAAGAGCGGTGTGGTCGATTTCAACCGCGGCGCCTATGCGCGCGCGGTAGACGAACTGCGCGTCGCAGCGTTCGGCCGCGTCGATGATATCCCATCCTACATCACTGCGGAAGTGTATTTAGCGGTCACGAATGACAGACTCGAGCATGCCGACGATGCACGCGCCTCCGCGCTGAAAGTGCTGCAGGCGGAAAGGATCACGCCCTCCTACGCTGCGCTGAAACTCCCCCCCGATGTCCGTGCCTCGTTCGAGCAGCTCCTCCCGGCCCTGCTCACGCGCGATCAACTCGCGAACGTGCCCGCCTTCGCGCACCTGGCCAGCCTGGCTCCGGCGGTGCAATCGGGCGCGCCGCGCGCCAGCCGGCAGTCGTCCGTGGTGCCAACGCCGACGAAGCGCCCGAACGTCGCCGTGACCGCTCCGAAGAACGACGGCAAGGTCGACGCACAAACTCCGCAACCGGCGCTCGATTACGGACGTCTCGCGCTCGAACGCGTCGCAGCGGGAGACGAAGCCGGCGCGCAGCGCT
Organism: Thermoanaerobaculia bacterium; assembly: GCA_036264035.1. Classification (GTDB taxonomy): domain Bacteria; phylum Acidobacteriota; class Thermoanaerobaculia; order Gp7-AA8; family Gp7-AA8; genus JADGNZ01. The sequence continues at coordinate 1,446 of DATART010000253.1, forward strand.
ATGCCGGCCTGGCGTTCGCCGCGGACGATACGAACCCGAACGCACACGCCGCGCTTGCCCAGATCGGCCGCGCGCACAACAGCTGGAGCGACGTGGCCGAGCACTACGCCATCGTTCGCACACGCCGGCGTCTTACCGACGACGAAACCGCGGCCTACATCATCGCGCTCGTCAGGATCGGACGTGTCGCGGATGCCAATGGCGTGCGCCGGACCGCGTCGAACGCGGTGCTCGCGCGACCGGACGTCCGCGAGGCGCTGCAGAGCATCGAACCGAAACCGGCGCCGCAGCCAATCGCACCGCAGCCGGCTGCGCCGCAGCCCGTCGCTCCCGCGCCAGTCCCGAGGACGCAGCCGCAATCGCCCGCACCGGTTCCCGCGCCTCTCACGCCCGCACCGGTTCCCGTTGCACCAGTTCCCGCTCCGCAGGAAATGGCGCCGAGCACCGATATACAGATCGCCGATCAGATCGCCGCCGCGGAGCGGATGGTGACCGCGGGCAATATCGTAGGCGCACGCACCGAGCTTCGCCGAATCGCACTGCTTCCAACCCTGCAGCGATCCGAGCGGCAGTCGCTGGCGCGCGCTCTGAGCCAGACCGCGCTCTACGCCGAGTCCTCCGCGCAATACCGCAAAACCTATCCGCTCAAGGCCGGTGAAGAGACGCACATGTTCTACGAGGCCGTAAACCGGTACGAGCTCGGAGACTACAGTCTGGCCAAGCAACTCATCACGCGCGCCTTACCCGCCCTCCCGCAGACGCCCGCGATCCTCGCCTACCGCGACCGCATTCTGGCGCAGCAGTGAAATTTTGCCGTATCATCTCGTTTTGTCCGAGGTGACCATGAAAGTCCGCATCCTCCTGACTCTCGCGTTCGCGATGTGTGCCGGCGCCGCCCTCGGCGTCCAGCCCGGCGTGATCGATCACACCCCCCCGGGTTGCATGCTCGAAGGCGAGATGCCGATCCTGCAGGTCGAGACGGCCGACCAGGGCCTTCTCCGCGCGTATTTCCGCCGCCAGGGCTCGACCGACTGGTGCTTCGTCGACGGCAAGAACCTCGGCAAGATCTCTCAGGTAACGCTGCCGAAGTTCGATCCGAACGAGGCCATCGAGTACTACTTCATCATTCTCGACGGCAAGCGGATCGTGGCCAAGAGTCCGAAAATCTATAACGCAAGAAATGAACACCACTGCGACGCGCCCTTCGCGCGTCACGCCATCATGCTGACCCTCGAGTGCCTGCCGCCGGGAACGAATCCGACGTCGATGTCCGCCGGCTACGCGGCGAAGACGATCATCGGCAACCCGCCGATTTCTCCCGAGAAGCCCGAGCAAAAGGCCGCCAACAGCAGCGCGCGCAACTAGCTAATCCACTTCTTTCTCAGTGCGCTTTTGCCTTCTTCACTTCCTCGGTCAGCGCCGGGACGATGGTGAAGAGGTCGCCGACTACGCCGAGGTCCGCGATGCGGAAGATCGGCGCCTCCGGATCCTTGTTGATCGCGACGATGTGCTTCGATGACGACATCCCCGCGAGGTGCTGGATGGCGCCGGAGACGCCGGCGGCGATGTAAAGGTTTGGACTGACGACGCGTCCGGTCTGTCCGACCTGATGCTGGTGATCGATCCATCCGGCATCGACGGTCGCGCGCGACGCGCCGACCGCGCCGCCGATCGCGTGCGCGAGATCGCGGATCAGCGCGAAGTTCGCCGCTTCCTTCAGCCCGCGGCCGCCGGAGACGATGATGTCGGCCTCCACGATCGACAGCTCGTCAGCCTCGGAGACTTTCGTTTCGACGAGTTTCGTCTTCGAATCGGACGGCGCGGTGACTTCGACCACTTCCGCGGCGTCGCCGCCTGACTCCTCCGCCGGGAACGCATTGATGCGCGTCGTGGCAATGGCAGGCGTGCTGCTGATCTCGACCGTGGCGAACGCTTTGCCGGAATACACCGGGCGCCGCGCGCGCAGTTTGCCGCCGGTCCATTCGAGGCGATCGACGTCGGAGGCCACGCCGGCGCTCAGCCGCGCGGCGAGGCGCGGCGCGAGATCGCGGCCGTTCGACGTCCCGCCGAGGAGCACGATCGACGCGGACGACGCCGCGATCGCGGCCTGCATCGCCGCGGTATACGTTTCGGTGTTGTACGCGCCGGCGTTCGCGACATACAGCTTCTTCGCGCCGTAGCGGCCGGCGTCGGCAGCAGCGGCGCGATCGGTCGCGAAGGCGGCCAGATCGCTGCCGGCGGCTTCGGCAAGCTTGCGTCCGATCGAAAGCGCCTCGCGCGACGCTTTCTTCAACTTCCCATCGAGAACTTCACAGAACACGAGAACGGAAGACATGGTGTATTTCCTTGTACGCGGGTCGGCGTGCGTTGTCGGTTATCGGTTGTCGGTTGGTTCGCGCGCGCCGGCGGTTGCAGCTGACGCGCGATCGCGCAATCAACCGCCAACCGACAACGCGCAGTTAAATCGCCTTAGCCTCATCCCGAATGTACTTCACGATTTCCTTCGCCGCCGCTGCGGGATCGGCGCCGTCGATCTTTCGGCCGCCGCTCTTCTCGGGCGGCAGCTCCAGCGA
>DATART010000289.1:0-15323 GCA_036264035.1 Thermoanaerobaculia bacterium
TCCGCCTTCATCAACCTTATCGAAAGCAGCGGAACCCTCATCGACGACGTTCGACAAGCAATTTGAAGCCTCGGGAAGCTCATCGAATAGGTTCGCAACCTGTTAAAAGGAGTTTCGAACCTCATCGAATAGGTTCGCAACCTATTAAAAAGGGTTTCGAAGCTCATCGAATAGGTTCGCAACCTATTAAAAAGGGTTTCGAACCTCATCAAATAGGTTCGCAACCTAATTAAAAGCGCGGCAGAGCTTATCGAATAGCTTCGCAACCTGTTGAAAAGGCTCGCGCAGTTAATGCGATGACGCCGAAGACCCTGTGTCTTACCAGATTAGTCGGCCACGGTTAGCTCGCTTCTTCGACGGGCGTTGCTGCTTTTCTGATCACGAACTTTTGTAGCAGTACTCCGACCAGCAGGAGCGAGATCGTCAGGCCGAGGAGGGAGGCTACGCGATAGAGGCCGCCGAGGCGGGCCAGGTCGTGGAGGAAGCACTTCAGGACGGTGACGAGGAGAAGGACGATCGCGGCTACGCGCGACGCGCGGCTATGGAGGACGAGTCCGGCGATCAGCATCGCTACGGCGAAGAGGGCCCAGCCGATGGTGTAGGTCAGGTCCTGGGCGAGCGATGACGAGAGGAAGTTGAAGGTCAGCGTGGGGCCGGTCGAGTAGAAGTCGGCGATCTCGATGTTGACGAGGAGGAAGAGCAGGATGGCGCCGCCGCCGTTCGCCATCGGGCGCGCGGCGTTGAGTTCGGCGGCGTCTTTTTCCGGCAGGAGCCATGCGGCGGTGAAGAAGGCGGCGGCGCTGACGAGGTAGGTGTAGAGGTACCAATTCACGATTGCGTGATGGCTGGCGGGGTGGTACGAGAGCACGGCGGGATTGAGAGCCAGGCGCACGAAGGCTGCGCCGAGGAGCGCGCCGGACCACGCCAGCAATCCGCGGTGCGGGATGCGTCGATAGAGCCAGACCAGCGCTGCGCCTTCGATCGCCCAGCCGATGGTGATCCATTGTTTTTCGAGCTGCAGGGGGATGGCGATCGTGATGAACGCCAGCGCGGCGGCGGCGGTGAGCGCGAGGCGCGAGAGCAGACGCTCGTTTTCTGCTTCGATGCGCAGCAGGCGCCAGACGAGCAGCAGCATCAGGGCAGCCTGGAACACTGGGAGGAAGCCGATCGCGTAGCCATATCCGGCGTCTTCGATCGCTCGTCGCGCGAAGACGAAGAACGGCACTCCCGCAAGCACCGCGGCGAGGTACGGCTGGAGGAATCGCTTCGCACGCGTGCCGAGGAGCAGCGGGTAGGCGACGAAGATCGCGTAGACGGCGCCGGCGAAAATCAGCTGCTGCGCCGGCGTATGTGTGCGCGACAACGCCGTTCCCAGCGCGAGGAGCGCGACGGCGAGGATCGCCAGATCGTGCAACTCCATGATCCACGCTACGGCGAGCAGCGCAATTCCAATGACGAGATGCGCGGCCAGCAGCGATCCGAAAATCGGCGTCGACGCGACGCCGCCGGCGATCATGAGCACGATGTCGCCGAGTGCGAGCGCGACAATCGCGGCGACATTGAAGCGGCGGTCGATGCGGAACCAGATCAGCGCGATCGCGCAGACGGAGACCGCGGCAATGAATGCGGTAACCGGCCACGGCGTCGCGTTAGCCTGCGCCGCCCAAGCCATCAGCACGAGCTGCGACGCCGCCATCGCCGCGGTCATCAGATGCGCGCGGCGGAGATAGATCGCGGCGATGCCCAGGGCGATGTCGAGCACGAACATCACCGCGAACAGCGGCCATGGCGGAAAGGCGAGCTGCGGCTGAACGGCGATGGCGAAGAGGAAGAGGTGTCCGATCAGGCCGAGGTAAGTCGTAGTGGTATCGCCCTCGCCGCGGGCGATGAACACGCCGCCACTGACCGCCAGCAGCGCGAAGCCGCCAATGACGATGAGGGCCTCGACGAGGCTGGCCGCATTCAACGCGGTCGAACACCAGACCGTGATGACGATCCAGGAGAGGATGATGGCCGAGGCGGCGAGGATGACGTGCTGGCGCCGTTTCGATTGCGCGATCGCGCCGATGTTGATGATCGCCAGCACGATTGCCAGGATCCACAGCGCGTGCGGTGCGGCGTCGCCGATGGTGAGGAAGAAGAGGACGCCGATCGATCCGAGGACGAGCGCCATCATCGTCCGCTGCGAAACGATGTCGCGTCCGAAGCGGCGTGCGACGATCGGGACGGCCAGGAACAGCAGCGCAAAAGCGGCGTAGATGACGAGCGCCGAGGTCAGCGTCGCGGGCTTCACGTTATCGGCCGACCACACGCCTTCGGCCACGATCGACAGAAACGCCGCGATCGCGTAGCCCGCGCCGGCGCTGTGCCGGATCGCGTAGGCAGCAATGATCGCGACGAGCAGGAAGAGCGTTCCGAACAGCAGCAGCGGATTTGCCGCGGGAATCGGCAGGATCGCCAGCGCCGGGAAGAGCAGCAGAAACGCCGGCGCGACGATCGTCTTCGGAATCGAAGTGAAGTGCGACAGCGCGAGCTGGATGACCACGAATGCCGCGATCCACGCCAGCACCGCCGGCCACGCGGCGGAGGTGTACGACGTCGCGCGCCAGACGACCAGCACCAGCGCGATCGTGGCGCCGCCGAGCAGGTGCAGCCAGATCGGGCCGCGGAAGATCGCGATGACTGAGAGACCGGTGGTGATGAAGAGCAGGAACGTGAAGAGGATGTTGTACTGCACGCCGTAGCTGGACACGGCGGCGACGTAGATGGCGAAGAGCAACGGCAAGCCGGCTGACGAGATCGCGGCGAAGTCGAAACGGCGTTGCGCTTCATCCGCGCGGCGGCGCATCCAGAGCGATGCCGCGGCGGCCGCGGCGAGCAGGACGAAAATCGCGACGGCGAGCGGAAGTTGCGCCGCGGTGAAGTACTTGCCGATCCAGCTCCACTCGTAAATGACCGTGAAGACGACGCTGAGCGCTGTCAGCAGCGGCCAGCGGCGTTGAATCGCAACAAACAGCAACCCGACATTGAGCAGCAGCAGATACGAGAAGAGCGCGACCGGTTTGTTCTCGCCGGTCGACAGCAGCGCGGGCGTGGCGAAGCCGCCGACGAGTCCGAGCAGAGCGATGAAGACGGAGTCGCGGCGGATCGACAGCAGTACCGCGATCGCGGTCACGATCAGCATCAGCACGAAGACCGCACTCGCCGGGAGCAGATGCCAGAGCGCGTGCATGGCGAAGAGCGTCGCGTAGAGGATGGCGATTCCTGCGCCGTCCATGGCGTTCGCGGTGAACGCGTAGCCGCGCGCGACGCGCAGTTCGCAGACGAGCAGCAGGATGATTCCCGTCGCCAATCCCAGCGATGCGCGCACGGGCGGACTGAGCCAGCCGTGCTCGACGGAGTAGCTGAGGAAGAAGAGCGCGGCCAGCACCAGCGCGATACCGGCGATCCACGAGAAGAGCTTGACGCCGATCAGCGACTCCCAGTCGAAGGGTTTGCGGGGCGGGGGTGTGGGGCGTGGGGGGTGGGGTGTGGGAGGCGGAACGACGGGTTCCGGTTCCACTTCGAAAGCTGCAATCGGCTCTGGTTGCGGCGCCGCGACGACGACCGGTTCCGGTTCCGGCGGGGGCGCGACGATGACCGGCGGCGCAATCGGTTCCGGCTGCGGTACGACCGGCCGCGGTGCCGCAGTCTCCTTTGCCGCCAGGCGATCGAGCCGGCGCCGCAGCTCGGCGAGCTCCGTGAGCGCTTTGCTGGCGCGATTGCTCGCCTGAATCGCCACGACAAACGCGATCACGGCGAATATCGCGACGAGGGCAATCACGCAACCTTGCATGGAGTCCCCAAAGGATACACGCCGCAAATGAAAAGGCCCGCCGAAGCGGGCCTTTTGAATCGCTGATGCGAAGAGTACTTAGGCTTTGTTCGGCTTCGGCGCCAGCAGGATTTCGCGGCCGACGAGATACAACAACAGAATCAGCACGAGGAACGGGATACACGACATCAGATCGGCGTGCCCCCCGGAGACGAACGGATTCTTGTCGGCGAACCGGTCGAGGCTGGCGTTGAAGTTCGTTACCCACGCCACCTTGTCCTGCAGGCCGGCGATGAACGCGATCAGGATGCCGGCGATCGCGCCACCCGCGATGTATCCGGAAGCCATCAACACGCCGGGACTCTTGTCGCCTTCGGCCGTGAGCTGCTCTTCGGTCAGGTTCAAGTCGCGGTACTTCTTGCGGACGTAGAGGTCCGACAACCAGCGGATCGCGCCTCCGATGAAGATCGGACTCGACGATGACAGCGGCAGGTAGACGCCGACCGCGAACGCGAGCGAGGGAATGCCCGACATCTCCAGCACCAGCGAGATCATGACGCCGAGGAGCACGAGACCCCACGGCAGCTGCCGGTTGAGGATGCCTTTGATGATGTACGACATCAGCGTGGCTTTCGGCGCGTCGAACTTCTTCGGTGCGGCCTTGCCGTTGGCGGTGAACTTGTGCGTGCCGTTGATGGCCGGGTCGACGAGGAACTGCGGCGTACCGCTCTGGTCGACGAGGAGCTCCTGCGCGGATGCGCCGCCAGCGGGCGTGTAGTGCCACACCAGAAAGTCTTTCCCCTCGTAGCTCTTGTGCGACAGAGCCGGCAGAATCGACGCATCGGCGTGCAGGCTGGCGGGCCAGTTCTCGATCTGCTTGAGCGGCGCGCCTTCTTCGCCGGTGGACGGTTCGGAGCTGATGCGCGGCAGCACCACGCTGCCGTTGTTGTTGAGCATGAGGAGCAGCGGCCCGAGCACCAGTGCCGAGGCGAGCGCGCCGATGAGGATTGCGATCTGCTGATACTTCGGCGTTGACCCGACGAGGTAGCCGGTCTTGAGATCCTGCGACGTCGTGCCGCCGTTCGATGAGGCGATGCAGACGATCGCGCCGATCGACAACGCGGTCACGTAGTACGTCGAGCCGGTCCAGCCGATCACGAGGAACACGAGGCAGGTGATCAGCAGCGTGGCCACGGTCATGCCGGAGATCGGGTTCGACGACGAGCCGATCTCGCCCGTAAGGCGCGAGGAGACCGTGACGAAGAGGAAGCCGAGAATGACGATGAGGACGGCCGCCATTACGCGCGCCATCACGCCGGTGCCGCCGTGGTAGAGCGGGCTGGCCAGCGCAATGACTGCCACGAGCGCGAAGCTGCCGATGAGCACTAACTTCATGGAGAGGTCGCGATCGGTGCGGACCATCCCCTCGCGCGCGCTGCTGCCGCCGCGCATGTCCTTCAGCCCTTCCTTGAGGCCGTGCCAGATCGTCGGGAGCGATCGGAGCATCGAGATGATGCCGCCAGCCGCCACCGCCCAGGCGCCGATGTAGAGGATGTAGGCGCTGCGGATCGCGTTCGGCGACATGTCCTTGATCAGCCGCGTCGATTCGGGAGCGAGCGGCGCGGCAAGTCCTGCGCCGAAGAACTTGATGGCGGGGATGAGAACGAGGTAGGCGAGCACACCGCCCGCGCACATGATCGAGGCGATGCGCGGCCCGATGATGTAGCCGACGCCGAGGAGCTCCGGCGAGATCTCGGCCGAGACCGAGCCGGCCGCGAACGGCGCACCGAAGACCCGCTCCGGTGTGTCCTTCCACCAGCGGAAGGCGACGTTCATCGCCTTGTAGATGAAGCCGATACCGAAGCCGGCAAAGATGGTCTTCGCGCTCGTGGCCTGCCCGCCGAGTTTCGCCATCTCGATTTTTGCGCTGTCCGAAGCCGCCTCGATCGACTCTTCCGATGCCCCTGCCTTCAGGACCTCGGCACACGCGGTTCCCTCGGGATACTTGAGCAGCCCGTGCTGCTGGACGATGAGCGCGCGCCGCAAGGGAATCATCATCAGGATGCCCAGCAGGCCGCCCAGGACCGCGACGAGCATCACGCGCGTGAACTCGAGGTCGAAGCCGAGGATGAGGATGGCCGGCATCGTGACACCGACGCCGAACGCGATCGACTCGCCCGCCGAGCCCGCCGTCTGCACGATGTTGTTCTCGAGGATCGTGGCGTCTTTGCCGCCGAGCTTCGAGAGGATGCGGAAGAAGGTGATGGAGAGAACCGCGACGGGGATGGAGGCGCTGACAGTGAGGCCGACCTTCAGCACGAGGTAAAGCGACGCTGCGCCGAAGATCATGCCGAGGATCGTTCCCAGGATGATCGGCAGAGGGGTGAGCTCGCGAATGTTGGTTGCCGCAGGGATGTACGGTTCGAAGTCTGCGCTGACCGGCACGTCGGGCTTCATGCCGACGATGTCGGGGTACTCCTGTTCAGCAATGCTCATTTTGTCTCCTGCGCTGGTGGGTCAGAAGCCGCCTGTTGCCGGGGTCAGGCATGCATCGGGCAGGCCATTCTAGCATCGGAACTTGTGCGCTTTCGGAGGCGTATCATCACGCGCATGCCGACCGTCGATGACCATTTCTCCGGCCGTTCCGAGCACGTCCTGCAGATCTATCGAAAGATCGTCGATGCCTCATCCACACTGGGGCCGGTCGAGGAAGATCCGAAGAAGACGTCCATCCATCTGAACCGCCGCGTTGCCTTCGCGGGCGTGCAGACGCGCAAGGACGCGCTGATCCTGACGCTGAAATCGGACAGCGACGTGAAGCACCGCCGCGTCCACAAAACGGAACAGACGTCCGCGAATCGGTGGCACTTCGAGGTCCGGCTGAATGATCCGGCGGAGGTCGATGAGCAGATCAAGCAGTGGCTGCGTTCGTCCTACGAGTTGGCGCGATGACCGCCGGCTCTCGCTTGCGTGAGGCGGTCGATGCCGCGTTTCCGCGCCTGTCCGCCATCTCCGATTCCGATGCCGCAATCCCACCGACTCCCGGCAAGTGGTCGGCGAAACAGGTCATCGGCCATCTGATCGACTCCGCCTCGAACAATCATCAGCGCTTCGTCCGCGCCAATTTCACCGACGATCTAATCTTCCCGGGCTACGACCAGGAGAAGTGGGTAGTGCTCGGCGGCTACGCCGATGCGCCGTGGATCTCGCTGCTATCGCTGTGGCGCGAATTCAATCTACAGATCGCGCGAGTGATGGATGAGACGCCAGCCGCGGTCCGTGACGTACCGCGAGCACGGCACAACCTCCATCAGTTGGCGTGGAGCGCAGTCCCGGAGTCGGAGCCCGCGACACTCGGGTACTTCATGAGCGACTACGTCGATCATCTGGAGCACCATCTGGGACAGATCTCCGGCCGCTGACGGCTAACCGCGCCCTTCGCTGCATCGTCCAAGGCCGCGGAGGACATCATGAAACGCTCCCTGGCATTCGCAGTTCTGTTCGTTTTCGCCGGCGCGGCAGCGGAAGCGCGGGATTCGTACGTGCTCCATTTCGGCGCCGGCAATTCGACGACCATCAGCGGCTCGCTCGAGGATTTCACCGCCGTCAAGGGCACGCTCAGCGGCGACTATCTCTGGGTGCGCCGCGACGGCCGGCGGTACGTCATCACCGACCGGGCGCGGCTGGCCGAGGCTTGGGATTACTTCGCGCCGCAACGGGAATTGCGTCTGCAACAGAGGGAAATCGAGCGCGAGACGCGGAAGCTCGAACGGGAGAGTGATGCGCTGGAAGACTCAGACGATCGTCCGCTTACCGATCGTCAACGTGCCCGCCTCGATGAGCTGCACTCCCAGGAACACGACCTCAGCCGCCGCGAGCAGGCGCTCGATCAACGCGAAGAGGAACTCGACCGGATCGCTGAACGGAAGCTGTGGCAGATGGTGGATCGCGCCATTCGGGAGGGAGCGGCGCGCATCGTCAGGTGACGTCTCTCACGCGGAGTACGCCGGGAGACGGAGGCAACGCGGCGTAGAATGTCGCCTAGCATGGAAACGGCAAAAGAGCAGGTTCAGAAGATCCTGGAAGTGCTTCCCGAGAACGCGTCGCTCGAAGACATCCAGTACCACATCTACGTTCGTCAGAAAGTTGAGCAGGGCCTTGCTGACGTCGAAGCCGGACGCGTGCTCACGCATGAAGAAGCGATGCGGCGGCTCGATCAGTGGCGCATTCGATAGTTTGGACAGACGCCGCGCTTTCCTCCGTGGCGGAGGCAGCGGAGTACATCGCCAAAGATTCGCCAAGCTATGCGGCGACGCTGATCACCAGGACTGATTACGCGGCGAATTCTCTTGTTGCGTTCCCGGAGCGCGGTCGAGTTGTACCTGAGTACCGCGATTCAGCGATTCGGGAGCTGTTCGTGGCCGTTACCGTCTCATCTATCGCATCTTCGACGATATTGTGACGATCGTCGCCTTCGTTCACGGTGCTCGCGACTTGGCGGCGTTGCTGCCAACGCTGGAGCAGTCGTGATGTCGCTTCGCCTCTACTTCGTGTCCTTTGTGTCTTTGTGGTTCAAATGCGTCATTTCGTTACGCCTACCTTCCTGATCAGCGCAACGAATCTTGGGTCTTTGCGCAGCGAGTCCAGCGACGGGTCGACATTGAGCCAGACGGCGGATTCGGAACGGTCGTTATAGACCTGTTCGAGATTCTTCAGGGCCTCGTCATTATTTCCCAAAGCGACGTAAATGCGGGCGAGGAAAAGGGGCAGGGTGTAGGTTCCGGCGGCGCGTGCGCGCAGGTCGGCGATTGCGCGAAAGGCCTCGTCGCGGTTGCCGGCGCGGGCGTTGATCATTCCCCAGTTCGTAATGAGAAGCTGGGTATGCCCGCCGAGTTGCATGGCGCGCTGCATCAATGACAGCGCCTCAGGCAGGTTATTCTTGCGATAATCGATCTGCGCCTCCAGGTAATAGACATAAGGAAAACTGGCGTCGAGATCCAGGGTGTGTTTCGCCTGTTCGATCGCCTCTTCGTCGTGGCCGGCATAATAGAGACAGCGGCCGACGTCCCAACTCGTGGGAACGGACAGCGGATCGAGTTGTTCGGCGCGGCGTTTTTCCGCGAGCGCCTCGTCGAAGCGGGACATCGCGGTGAGAAAGTCGCCGTACATACGATGTGCTTCGGCGTCATTCGCGTTCAGCGCGATCCCTCGCTTGAACTCGGCCTCCCCTTTTACGAAGTCCCAGTCATACCAGGTCAGCGCCAGGGCCAGGCAGGTGTGCGCTGCCGCAAGCGAGTCGTCGAGGGCGAGAGCGCGCTCGGCGGCCTCGCGAACGCGGGGCATGGCCTCCCGAGGCGGCATAAAGAGGTTCGAGAGTTGGTAATAGGCCGCGGCCAGACCGGCGTACGCGAGCGCGTATGTGGGATCGCGCTCAATCGATTGGTTGAAGTAGGCGATTCCTTTCCTGGCGGATTCCTCGTCATTGTATTTCGTCGCGAAATAGCGGCCTTTGAGATAGAGCTGAAATGCCTCGTTGCTCTCAGGACGGCTGCGGCTCAGCAGCTTTCGTTCCTCTCCGGTGAGATGGGGCTGTAATTGCGAGGAGATCTCGTCGGACAAATCCTTCTGCAGGGCCACCACGTCGGACAGATTGCGGTCGTATTGTTGTCCCCAGACCTGTGTGCCTCGTTTAACGTCCGTCAGCGACGCGCGCACGACGACGGTGTTGCCGCGCTGAATCAGCAGTCCCGTGACGACGCCGCGCACGTGCAGTTCCCGTCCGACTGCAAGAGGATCGGTATTCGTTTTCCCCTTGTAGCGAAATACCGTGCTGTGCGCGATCACCTGCAATTCAGGCAATTGCGACAACGAATCGGTGATGCTGTCGGTAAGCCCATCGCTCAGATATTCGCTGTTGGGGTTTCCGGAGGCATTGACGAAGGGCAGTACGGCCACGCTATCGATCTTGTCGACGAACAGGCTGCTCTTGATGATCGTGTATGCCGCAGTTGCGAGAAGAGCGACGAGCACGAGCGCCATAAGAATCGCGATGCGCGAATCGCGGAACGCGCGCGGCAGCGTGAAGCGGCGCTCACCGATCGGGAACGTCATCTGCGCCGTCGGCTGCTGATCGAACCCCGGCATTGAATGGCTGTGCATTTCCAAAGAGCTGAGCTTATTTTCGAACTCGAGCTCGCGCCGCAGCGTATGGATATCGCTCAGGAGTTGGCGCGCCGAGGGATAGCGATTCGCGCGGTCCTTTTCAAGCAATTTCAGAATAATGCGATCGAGTTCCGGCGGAACGCCGCTCACGTAATGTGACGGCGGTTTGGGAGTTTCATGGGCAATGGCGTGGGCGATGTCGATGAAGTTGTCGCCGCGCACGGGCGGCTGGCCGGTCACCATCTCGTACATAACCGCGCCGAGGGCGTAGAGGTCGGAGCGGGCGTCGGGTTGTTGCGCGCTGGCCTGCTCCGGCGAAATGTAGAGCAGCGTACCGAGGACGGCATCTGTCGAGCTGTCTTTGAGCGCCGACTCAGGCTCGGCTAGTTTGGCCAGGCCGAAGTCGAGCACTTTCACGTAGCCGTCGGGGCGCAGCATGATGTTTTCCGGCTTGATGTCGCGGTGAATGATGCCGGCGTCATGCGCTGCCGCGAGCGCGCCCGCGACTCCGATGGCGACGTCGAGCACCTCTCCAGCGTTGAGCCGCCGTTTGGCCATCGTTTCGCGCAGCGTCTCGCCTTCGATGTATTCGGTGGCGATGTAGTAGACCGTCTCGGCGTGGCCGATTTCGTAAATGGTGATGATGTTCGGGTGATTGAGAGCCGACGCCGCCCGCGCCTCGCGCTGGAAGCGGCGGACGCGTTCTTCGTCGCGCGTGAAGCGAACGGGCAGCAGCTTCAGCGCCACTTTGCGGTTGAGGGTTTCGTCCTCGGCGAGATAAACCTCGCCCATGCCGCCTGCACCAATGAGGCGACCCACGCGGTAGCGCGAGATCGAGCGAGGCTGCATGGATCGCTTCGAGCATAGCCCAATTTGCTGCCATAGAATTTGCCCCGCATGACCGTCAGAAAAAATGATGTAGAGCTCGCATCGGACGCTGCGCGCCTCGGTGCGGCCGTCCTGTTGAAGCATTGGGAGCGGCTCGGAAAAGAAGATGCGGACCTGAAATCGCGCAACGACTGGGTGTCGCGCGCCGACCGTGAAAGCGAGGCCGCGATCATCGCGCTGATCCGCCAACATTGTCCGAACGACGCCATCCTCGGCGAAGAAGGGGGAATGAGTGTCGAGGGGACGAGCGGCCGGACGTGGATCATCGATCCGCTCGACGGCACCTCGAACTACCTCCAGCACTTTCCCGTCTGGTCGATCTCGATCGGGTTGAAGAGCGGCGAGGAAATCACTGCCGCTGTCGTGCACGAACCGCTGCGCGATCTCTTTTTCACGGCCGAGCGCGGCGCCGGCGCGTTCCGCAACGGCGAACCGATGCGGGTATCGAATCAGGAAGGCATCGACAGCGCGTTCCTAGCCACCGGCTTTCCGTTTCGCGCGCAGCAGTTCGTGTCGGTCTACTGCGCGATTTTCCAGGAAGTGATCAGCGTGGCGAAGGGCGTGCGGCGCGCGGGATCGGCGGCGCTCGATCTCGCCTACACCGCCGCGGGCATCTTCGACGGCTTTTTCGAACTGCACCTTTCGCCGTGGGACATCGCCGCCGGTTCGCTGCTGGTCACCGAGGCCGGCGGCGTGTTCACCGACTTCTCGGGCGGGGAGCGCTGGCTGCGGCGCGGCAACATCGTCGGCGCGCCGCTGGGCGTGCATCGCGATCTGATCGCGCTGCTGAGCCGCCACGTCAGCGAGGACCAGCTCGACCGCCGCGCCGTCAATCGCGCGCTTCCTTCGCAATGAAGCTTCCGCGCAGTTTCTATTTCGGCGACACGGTCAGCGTCGCGCGCGCGCTCCTCGGCTGCGTGCTCTGGCGCCGTCTCGGCGGCGAATTGCTCGCGGCGCGGCTCGTCGAAGTCGAGGCCTACCTCGGCGCGAACGATTCCTCCAGCCACGCGCGGCGCGGCCTGCGCAGCGCGCGCAACGAGTCGATGTACCTTGCCGGCGGCCGCGCGTATGTCTACTTCACGTACGGCATGCATTGGTGCATGAACGTCGTCACGCAGGAGGCAGACATCGCCGAGGCCGTGCTGCTGCGCGCGGCCGAACCGCTGCGCGGGATCGAGACGATGCGCGAGCGCCGTCCGAAGGCGAAGCGGGACCGCGATCTGATGAATGGCCCCGGCAAACTCAGCTCGGCGCTGGCCATCGACAAATCGCTGGACGGGGAGCCGCTCGACGGCAAGACGTTGTGGCTCGCTCCGCGCGACGTGGAAGTGGCCGAGGACGATATCGCGATCAGTCATCGCATCGGCGTCGAGAATTCCGGCGAGGCGGCGGGGTGGCCGCTTCGCTTTTACCTTCGCGAAAATCTGTATGTGAGCCGCTGAACCCGGCACGAGCCGTGCACTTTTTCGGGGCTGCAATGTCCGCGACTGCGAGTCCTGCTGAAACGCTCGTCGACCCGGCGAGCCGCATGTTTTACATCGACTCGATGGAGCTGATGCGGGACGGCGGCGTGCCGTTTCTCGTTGGAGGTGCGTACGCGTTCGCGCGCTACACCGGCATCGAGCGCCACACGAAAGACTTCGACGTCTTCATCCGCCGTGATGATTTTCCGAAGGCGAAACGAGTCTTCGAAGAGGCAGGCTATCAGTCGGATCTGACCTTTCCGCACTGGCTGGGCAAGGCGTTCAAAGGCGAGGACTTCATCGATCTGATCTTCAGCGCGGGCAACGGCGTGGCGGTCGTCGACGAACTGTGGTTCGACAAAGCGGTCGACGGCGTGGTGTTCGGTGTGGATGTGAAGCTGATTCCGGCGGAGGAGATGATCTGGTCGAAGGGGCTGATCATGGAGCGCGAGCGTTTCGACGGCGCCGACGTCGCGCACGTCATTCACGCGGTCGGCGAGCACCTCGACTGGCGGCGCCTCATCGATCGCTACGCGCATCTCTGGCGCGCTCTTTACGCGCACCTCGTGCTCTACGGTTTCATCTATCCGTTCAAACGTTCGCAGGTGCCCGCGTGGGTGATGGATGAGCTGAGCGCGCGCGTGGTCGATGAGACGCGACTGCCGGACGCGAATGAAAAAATCTGCTACGGCACGATCATCTCCCGGCAGCAGTACCTCACCGACATCGACAAGTGGGGATACAAAGATGCCCGCCTCAAGCCGCTCGGCAACATGAGCGCCGCGGACATTGCGCATTGGACGGCCGGCATCGACGTGGACGGCGCGAAATGAAAGAGCATTTACGGATCGCGGCAGTGGCGGACATTCACGTCAAGAAAACAGGGCAGGCCAGCCTGGAGCCGATGTTTGCCGCCGCATCGAGTGAGGCGGACGTTCTCCTTTTCTGCGGCGATCTCACCGATTATGGTCTGGTCGAGGAAGCAAAGATCCTGGCGAAGGACATCACCGCATACCTGCGCATCCCGTCCATCGGCGTCCTCGGCAATCACGATTTCGAATCGGGCAAGGCGGACGAGGTCGTGAAGATCCTCGCCGATGCGGGCGTGACGATGCTGGACGGCGGGGCGCACGAGATCGAAGGCGTCGGCTTCGCCGGCATCAAAGGGTTCGGCGGCGGATTCGGACGGCGCCAGCTCAACGCGTGGGGCGAAGACATCATCAAGAAGTTCGTGCACGAGACGATCGAAGAAGCGCTCAAGCTCGAGATGGCGCTGGCGCGGTTGCGCACGCCGCAGAAAATCGCCGTGCTGCACTACTCGCCGATCCACGCCACGGTCGCGGGCGAGCCGGCGGAGATCAACGCGTTCCTTGGATCGTCGCGCCTCGAGGAGCCGATCGACCGCTATCGTTGCAGCGCGGTCTTTCATGGCCATGCGCACCGCGGCTCGCTCGAAGGGCGGACGAAGGCCAATATCCCGGTCTACAACGTGGCCATGCCGCTGCTCGCGGCACATTTCGAGGATCGCCACCCCTTCCGCGTCATCGAAGTACCGGTGGGAGAGCCGGCGGTCGCCTGAACCCGCAATACAATTCACCTATGCAACACGCCGCATTTCCGGAAGGACTGACGCGCGACCGGCTCATCGACTGGTATCGCGATACGCGCAGGATCACGCGCGAGCTCTTCACTATCCCGACGGGCCAGGCGTATTACGAGCGCCCGATCCCGCTGCGCAATCCGGTCGTTTTTTATGAGGGCCACATTCCCGCCTTCGCGGTCAACACGCTGATCAAGCTGGCGTTGAAGAAACGCGGCATCGATGCGGATTTCGAAACGCTCTTCGCGCGCGGCATCGATCCGGAGAACGAAGACGCCGCGCAGACGCCGACTGATTTCTGGCCGGCGCGCGGCGATATTCACGCGTACGGCCGCGAGGCTGATGATTTGATTTTTCGCGCACTCTGCGACGGTCCGATCGATGACGGTGCGGTGCCGCAGCGGCGCAATGGTGAAGCGGCACTAACGATCCTCGAGCATGAGCAGATGCATCAGGAAACGCTGTTGTATCTGTTTCACGAGCTGCCATACGAGAAGAAGAACCCGATCGCGCCGTTGCGGCGAAGCGGTGCAACATCGCCGCGCGCCGTGGTGAAGGACATGGTGCGCATCCCTGCCGGCGCAGTGACGCTCGGCGGTTCCGACGGCGACTTCGGATGGGACAACGAGTTCCCGCCGCGGCGCGTCAACGTCGGCGAGTTCTCGATCGATCGTCACGACGTCACGAACGGCGACTATCTCGAATTCGTCGAAGCGACGGATGCGAATCCGCCGCACTTCTGGACGAAGCACGATGGCGCGTGGCATCGACGCGGGCTCTTCGAAACTCAGCCGCTCCCGCTCGATGCGCCGGTGTACGTCACCCACGACGAAGCGAGCGCGTACGCGGCGTGGCACGGCAAGCGGCTGCCGACGGAGAGCGAATACCACCGCGCGGCGTTCGGAACGCCGTCCGGCGAGGAGCTGCTTTTTCCGTGGGGCTCCGCGCAGCCCAATGCGTCGCACGGCAATTTCGCGTTCACGCATTGGGATCCGGTTCCGATCGGCTCGTATCCGGCCGGCGTCAGCGCGTGGGGCGTTCACGATCTCGCCGGCAACGGTTGGGAGTGGACGTCGACGATCTTCGACGGCTTCCCCGGTTTTGAGGCGATGTCGTCGTATCCGCAGTACTCGGCGGACTTCTTCGATGGCAAGCATTACGTGATGAAGGGCGCGTCGCCGGTCACGCCGCCCGAGTTGATCCGGCGCGGCTTCCGCAATTGGTTCCGCCCCTCGTATCCCTACGCCTACGCCACGTTCCGCTGCGCGCACGATTAGTGCACGTCACGCGGAGCATGGAAACGCAAAGCTACAAGCCGAAAACGTTCAACCTCTCCGGCCTCACCGGCATCTCCGACAAGACGCTGGAGATGCACTTCAAGCTCTATGAGGGATAC